>CBFGNP010000412.1:0-4779 GCA_965650095.1 uncultured Pedobacter sp.
ACTTTTATACCTATGCCCTAACAGGCGCGCTTGCCTTTTCAGGTCTGTTTGCCTATATATCCGGTTCTCCACTTTTATTTATGGAAGTATTTCAGGTTGATGAAAAGACCTATGGATGGATTTTCGCATTGCTTGCCATGGGTTTTATAGGATCCAGCCAGGTAAATACACTGATGTTAAGACGATATACCAGCCAACAATTGATACGCACCGCATTAATTGCACAGGTAATCACCGCTCTTATTTTCCTCACTGGTAGCATCTACGGTTGGTTTGGTTTGGTCGAAACCACCGGGCTACTTTTTATGTTCTTATGTTGCCTTGGCTTTGTAAGCCCAAATGCTTCAGCCCTTTCCCTTATACCCTTCACAAAAAATGCGGGGACTGCATCGGCCTTAATGGGTGCAATCCAAATGGGAATTGGCTCGCTGGCATCGTTTGGCGTCAGTCTTTTTATCACTAAATCAGCAGTTCCAACTGTCAGTATCATGGCCTTAAGCTCCATACTGGGTCTTACTATTCTACATATTGGAAAACAGAAAATAACCCGGCTGCAATAAGCTGCTATTTTTTTTCCTTTTGCGTAGGGGTAAACGTTCGGCTTGTTGTCTTACTTTAAATTAGACAACAAATGAACTTAACATTTTACAAAACCACTCCACAATTAGCCTTACAAATTGTAGTTTGCTCATTTTTATTCATGGCTGGCATCAAAGCTTCCGGGCAGAATAAAGTCCCTGGAAAGTTGCATTTCGGGATCATCTACCCCCTGAGCACCAACGGCACACATGCTCCCCTCGACACCAATAACCTTTCCATCCATTTGCTCGCAGGCATTTCAGCTTCAGAACAGGGAGCTTCTTTTGCTGGTCTTTCTAATATTGTACGCAATGGAACAAAAGGCTTTCAGTTCGCTGGATTTTCCAATCACATCAGCAACAGCGCCGCAGGAGGATTGTTTGCTGGCTTCCTGAACAGTTACCATGGCGGAGACGTTGTTGCTATCGGCGGTTTTGCCAACATTGCTGCCGGCAATGTTAAAGGAGCACAGTTTGCCGGCTTTGCCAATACGGCCCGGAAGGTAAAGGGTGCTCAATTCGCTGGGTTCATCAACAAAGCAAGCGATATCAAAGGTTCACAGTTCGCAGGTTTCATCAATCTGTCGGGGAAAAACAGCGCATCCCAAATTGCCGGTTTTATTAATAAAGCAAAGGATATCAAAGGGACACAAATTGCGGGCTTTATCAACATTGCCGGAAAAGTTAAAGGTGCGCAGATCGCCGGCTTTATGAACGTGGCCGACAGCAGCGACTATCCGATAGGGATCATCAATATCATAAAAAAGGGCGAAAAGGGCATTGGTCTCAGTACCGATGAAAATCTAACTACCCTGCTATCTTTCCGTTCTGGCGGAAAAGTATTGTATGGCATCATTGGATTCGGCTACAACTTCGAAAATTCGGATGAAGTGTATGCTTTTCAGGCGGGTCTGGGTGCCCATTTCTTTACCAGCAACACATTCAGACTAAACGCCGAAATTGTCGGCACCGGATTAGAGAGCTTCAAAGAAGGAGAATACTTTAAGACCTCCTTTAAGCTGATGCCGGCATGTAAGCTTAGCCGGCGTATCGAAATTTTCGGTGGCCCTTCCCTAAACTATATCAATACCAACACCATTGAAGGCATATCCCTGCAAAAACACTACATCTCCACCTGGGAAAACAAATGGGGCAGCAATTTCCAGGCATTATATCTCGGTTACGGAGGTGGTATACAGTACATCTTTTAATTATTCATCACACAGAGCATTATATAAATATTCACATGAAAGTTTTAATATCATTTACATTGATCAGCATCCTGTTCATCGGATGCAGTAAAGACCAGCTAACTGCAAGCGGAGATAAAACAACAGAAGCCCGTTTTCCCGGAGAATTCACGGGCTTGAATGCAAGCGGCTCAAACCCCGTTCACATTACATATGGCGCTACATTTAAAGTAGAGTTAAAGGGCTCAGGCAATCTTCTACCCTATTTTAAAACCAAGGTGATGAGCAGCACTCTGTACCTCGGGTACGAAAAGGCAAACGTTCAACAGGACGACGTGGAGGTCTTTGTCACTATTCCTGTAATTAAAAAATTGGCCATCAGCGGAAAAAGCGTTGTAGATATTGAAGGGTCATTCGCAGCAACAGATGATTTCTGGCTCTCGATAAGCGGAACCGGACAGGCTGTCGTAAAGGATGCTTTTGACTCAGATGAGGTATTCATCGATATCTCCGGCAACGGCAAGGCCGATGTGCAAAAGATCAGCAGTAAAGAAGCTGAGGTCAATATTTCCGGCAAGGGGGATGTGAGCTTAAAAGTAGAGAACAAGCTAAAAGCCCGGATTAGCGGAAGCGGTAAGGTCTACTACAGCGGAGATCCTGAAGTTGATGCCGAGATAAGTGGCTCAGGGAAAGTGATTAAACTATGATACTACGGCTTTGAACTTTCAGGATTATAGGAATATGCTGCAGGATATCAAACATTCTGATGGACTCAAAGAACTTTTGTTTTTTATGTTTTCCAGTCCTTCGAAAACCTATAGACATCGGTTGAACAGCGATTTACGGCCTTCACAGGCATCAAATGATGCGGTTAAAAGGGTAGCGACATTGATGCTGATGATCATTGCAGTATTGCTGTTATTAAATCAGTTCGCTTATGCGCAGCCGCCTACTGATCATTCCCCGGCAGACCCGAAAGACTGCAACGTATTGTTTTTTTTACAGTGTGATCCTGATGCAAATACTTTTGTCTATGAATTGAACTACAACAGCGCAGGTAAATTGCAGCACGACAACCCAATTAAGGCTTCATGGATCAGATCCCCTCAGGATCAGAAATTCAGGGCATTAAGCAGTATAGAAAAGAAATTTTCCTATGGGGTACAGAGCAAACAAATTGGTGACGAAGAATACGAAATCCGACTGGTAGCTTATAAAAAAATGCCCTTATACTTAAAAAAGTCAGCGGCCGACAATAAATACCACATGTATGTTAAAGATGAGGGAGAAAATCTATTGTTAAAACGGGTACTTGTTAGAATTAACAAGGGCAATTTGCGGTTTCCCAAAGTACGTTATATAGATTTAATTACGACAAATAGTGCTACCGGAATGGAGATTTTAAAAAGAATAAGAACATGAACCAATATATTTGAATAAGATTTAAGCACTTGAAATTAAAGAACGTTATTAATGAGACCTGGCTGCAGCCATACGATGATCAGGCTTTTGAACAATTATTCAAAGCACATTTCAAGGCATTACATGCGTATGCCCATGTGATGCTGAAGGATGAAGATGATGCAGAAGAAATCGTACAGAACATGTTCTTAAAATTCTGGGAAAAGCGAGATCTGTTAAACGTACAAAGTTCTTTAAAGGCCTACCTGTATAAATGCGTATATCATGATAGCCTTAACTTTTTAAAGCACCAGCAAATTAAAACAAAGTATCAGGATTATGCTGTCCATACCGGGAATACTGCACATCTGCCGGCTTCATCAAAAGTAGAGATGACAGAACTGGAAAATAGCCTGAACTTAGCCCTTAACGAGTTGCCTGAGCAATGCCGCACCATTTTTCAGATGAGCAGATTTGAAGAGTTAAAATACAGGGAAATTGCAGATCGCCTTGGCCTGTCTGTAAAAACAATAGAAAACCAAATGGGTAAAGCACTTAGAATTTTGCGTTTGGAGCTGGCCGACTTCCTTTCGCTCATGTTATTAGGCCTGATGTACTACAAGGATTATTTTAATTAAAAGAAACAGGATGAATGATGAATTATTGATAAAGTTTCTTTTAAAAGAAACAAGTGAAGAGGAAAGCATCACAGTGCAAAACTGGCTGAATGCTACGCCCTCTAATAAGAGTTACTTTCTACAATTCGAGAAAATATGGATCAGTAGTAAAAATGTCTCCGCTCAAAGCAAAATCAGTACAGAAGATGCCTGGCTAAGATTTAAGGAAAAAACCAATAACAAGCAGGCAATGCCGTATCAATTAAAACCAACATACACCTGGCTTAAAGTCGCCGCTTCATTTATTTTGGTAGCAGCGGGATGGTGGGTGTATACCTTGTTTTCCCCTGTCTCTTACCTTTCCGTGGTGGCAGGTAATACAGTAACCACAAAGAATTTACCTGATGGATCAGCACTTACCTTAAATAAAAATTCAAGGATCAGCTATGCAGACAATTTTAAGCACAACCGAAGCATCCGTCTTGAAAAGGGTGATGTATTCTTTAATGTCGCACACGATAAAACAAAACCCTTTATAATTAAGGTAGATAGAGTTTCTGTTCTTGTTGTCGGAACTTCGTTTAATATAAAGCACTTAGGCAATTTAACCGAAGTAATTGTGGAAACAGGTATTGTAAAGGTAAGTCTGGGTAAAAATGAGGTCGACCTTTATAAAGGGGAAAAAATAATCATAAAAAGTAACTCAAAGGAATTGGTCAAATCACCTAATACAGACCTGTTGTATAACTACTACCGCAGCAAAGAATTTATAACGAACAACACACCGCTATGGAAGTTGATACATGTGCTTAATCGTGAATATCATACAAACATTGTGATCAACGATCCTGACATCAAAAATCTAACCTTAAACACGACCTTTAAAACCACTGCAAGCCTGGATTTTATCCTGAAAGTGATTTGTCAAACATTCAATCTAAAACTTGTGCGTAACCAAAACCAGATCCTATTGTCCCATCCATAATGAAAATT
>CBFGNP010000413.1:0-4777 GCA_965650095.1 uncultured Pedobacter sp.
GGTATCTCCCAAAGCAGGTTTTACGGCATCACCAGGTTTGCTGATCACATACTGCAATCCTGAAGCAGTGGTTGTGGTTTTCAGGTTGTTGTCAGCAATGTATTTTTTGATTTTACCAGCTTCAGCACCTTTCTTTTTCTCGATGCTTGCTTTGTAATCTTTTTCAAAGAAATCCCTTGCTTTTTTCTGGAAGGTAGAATCTGCTTCACCAGCTGCTTTTGCCAGTACTTTCTCTACTTTAATGGTGAATACAATGTATTTATCTTTTGTTCCCGGAGGTTTCGGCTGACCAGAATGCTTGGCCATCGTATCCAGATCCAGTTTAAATGTAGCACTATCACCTTCTCCGAACAAGGTTAAGACATCATTCATGTCACCTGCATAAACTTTTTTAGCAACCGGAAAAACCTGAGGCTGATCCATATCCCATGTGTTGAACATCACAGAATCTTTCTCACTTTTTTGTATAAAGTTCAACTTAACAATATCACCTTCTTTAATTTTTGCATTTCCACCATCTTTATGGATGATGTACGACAGGCCACCCGGACCTTTTTTGTAGTTGTTACAAGCAGCTAAGCCAAGTGTAGCCGCGAAAAGAATTACTATACCTTTCTTCATGTGGTTTTTTAAGTTTATATTTTTTTATGTTTTATTTTCTAATTTTTATATCAGGGCTCAACCCATTATTGTAACAATTGGTTTTTATAATCAATTAAAAGTGCTTTAAAATCCTTCACGGTATCTTCCAGATTCTTATCTGAATATCCTCCGGCAGCGTTTCGATGCCCTCCTCCGTTAAAGTATTTCTTACAAATTTCATTCGCAGGAAAATCTCCTGTGGAGCGCAAAGATAATTTAACTTTGTCAGTTCTTTCAATAATAAACGCAGCCAATTTAATACCATTAACTGACAATGCATAATTTACTATACCCTCCGTTTCACCCGTCATAATGTGATAAGCCTGCAGCTCTGCCTGGCTTACGGTAATAATTGCCGCATTAAACTCCCTGAGCACTTCCAGCTTTTCGCTTAAACAATGTCCTAAAAAGCGTAAACGGTTTTCCGTAGCGTTATCGTATATCAGCTGGTGAATTCTCCAGTGTTCTGCCCCAAGATCGATCAAATCTGCTGCGATACGGTAAACCACTGCATTTGCGGACTCAAATCTGAAAGACCCGGAATCTGTCATGATACCTGTATATAAACAGGTTGCAATGTCTTTATTCAGCATCTCACCATCTTCCAGTTCATTCACAATAAAATCATACACCAGCTGTGCAGCAGCACAGGCACTGATGCTCCAGTGGCGGTAATCATCAAAATCCTCCGGATCCAGGTGATGATCGATCATGATCTTATAAGCATCAGACGCCCTCACCAGTTCACCCAGTTCATTGATCCTCGCCAGCGCATTAAAATCAAGGCAAAAGATAAGCGAGGCCGCTTTTACCAATTCCGCCGAACGCTCCTGCTCATCCGTATAGATCATTACTTCGGCATTATTTGGCAGCCAATGTAAAAAATAAGGATAGTCCGTAGGTGTAATTAAAGTAACATGATGTCCCTTCTGGATCAGATAAGCATATAAGCCCAGAGATGAGCCCATTGCGTCACCATCAGGCTTATGATGTGTAGTAATGACAATTTTTTGCGGCGTTGCCAGTAAAGATTTTATTTCTGAAATGGATAGCATAGTTCCCCGCAAAGCTAGCAATTAAATGACAATTGAAGCCTATAAATATTTTGCCTGGCGTATATTTTCAAAGCCTATCGAAAGAGACCCTTTAATATTAGCTGCATAAAACGTATTTTTGCAAAAAAATTAAAATTAAATGAGTACGAACAGAACTTTTACCATGATCAAGCCTGATGCTGTTGCTAATGGCCATATTGGAGCTATTATTAATGATATCACTGCCGCAGGTTTTAAAATCATTGCATTAAAGTACACTAAATTAAGTCCGGAAACTGCTGGTCAGTTTTATGCCGTTCATAAGGAACGCCCTTTTTATGCTGACCTGGTAAACTTCATGTCGTCCGGACCAATCATTGCTGCCATCCTTGAAAAAGACAATGCCATCGAAGATTTTAGAAAATTAATAGGCGCCACTAATCCGGCTGAAGCAGCTGAAGGCACCATCCGTCAGAAATATGCCAAATCAATCGATGCAAATGCGGTTCATGGCTCAGATTCTGACGAGAATGCACAAATTGAAGGCGACTTTTTCTTTACTGCTGCCGAGCGCTTTTAAACACGCCGGGAGCGTTGCGCGTGTCTGCGACTGAACATCAACCATTCTTAACAACCTCGCAATAATGTATTTTATTCCCGATGAACAAAAAAATAAGCACCTCCAAAAAAGGTGCTTATTTTTTTATAAAGTTCGTACCTTTCAACCCAACAAATTAAACAAATGAAGAAGATTATTATTACCCTTGCGCTTCCTTTTTGCGTACTTACATTAAATGCCCAGACAAAAGCAAAAACCACGACTGCAAAAAAAACCACTGCCGCAAAAAAAACCACGAACACAGTAAAGAAGGCCAGCCCGGCAATGGTCTTCAGGTCAACCCTTGATTCGGCCAGCTATGCATTTGGCAATACCATGGCCTCCAGCATGAAGAACGACGGACTAAACAGCCTGAATTACGAATTGCTGGTCAAAGGATTGAAGGATGCTTTTGGCAATGCGACGCCATTAATCCCTAAAGAAAAGGCCCAGGCTGCGATCAGTAACTTATTTGTTACCGTAAGCAAGCAAAAACATGGTCCTGCTATTGCCGAAGGCAAAGCATTTCTGCAAAAAAACAAGCTTCAGCCAGGTGTACAGGTTACCGCCAGTGGTTTACAGTATCAGGTCATCAACAAAGGAACCGGCATCAGACCTAAAGCAACAGATACCGTATTGGTAAACTACAGGGGAACGCTGCTAAACGGAAAACAATTCGACAGCTCCTATGATAGAAAGGAACCGCTTTCACTTCCTTTAAACAATGTAATACCTGGCTGGACTGAAGGCGTACAGCTGATGCAAACCGGTTCTAAATATAAATTCTTCGTGCCTTACAACCTGGCTTACGGTGAGCGTGGCGCCGGTGCAGATATCCCGCCCTACAGTACCCTGATCTTCGAAATCGAGTTGCTCAAAGTAAACGGAGAATAAGCCGATAAAAACCATTGTCGCGGTTTATTGTTAATTCCTTACATCAAAACATTAAACCTATGGCAACGAAAAAATATTTCCCATTGGCAATTATCGCTTTCCTATCCACAACGCTGATGAGCTGTGAACTGGTTGAAGGCATTTTCAAGGCAGGTATGTGGACCGGCATAATTGTCGTCGTTCTTGTACTTGCGCTGATCATCTGGGTGATCAGCAAAGTCTTTGGCGGATAGGTCAGCCTTAAAGAAATACAATATCAGTTATGACCTCAGATCCGGCATGTTCATTTATTTTCTGAATGATGCCGGATCTTACCATTAGAAGCTCATTCTTGATTACCGACGATTCGATCCTCACGAAAAGTTTCTTTTGGGAAACATAAAGCTGTGTAGTCCGGTTAGCAACCGCCTTCCCCATCAGCTCCGGCCATAGGGCTACAACAGAGGTCTCATCAAATTTACCTTTCAGTTTATAAACATTCAGCAATTTGCCAATGCCCTCTTTTAGCGTGATGTCGTTCGGTTTACGCATGGTTTATTGTTCCGTTAGTGACGTCAAATAAAGTGACCGGCACCGCAATTTTGTTAAATACAGCCAGCACACGTTCTTTTCCGGTATCTGTAATAAAAAGCTGTCCAAAATCATGATGCGACACCATTTCCATCAGTTTATGCAATCTGTTGTCGTCCAGCTTATCAAAAATATCATCTAGTAACAGCAGCGGCTTAAAGCCTTTATATTTCTGAAGATAAGCATATTGCGCCAGTTTCAGCGCAATTAAAAAAGATTTTTGCTGCCCTTGTGAGCCAAATTTTTTCAAGGCCATATCTGCGATCGTAAAGATCAGTTCATCTTTATGAATTCCAATCGTAGTTCTTTCCAGCAGCTTATCTTTCTCTATCGACTGCAACAAAAGCTGATCGAAAGCAGCGTCCTTAAGCTGGCTCTGGTAATGCAGGCTTACCTGTTCCGTGTCCTCCGTTAAAAACTGGTAGTATTTTGCAAACAAGGGGATAAACTCCACCATAAACTGCTGTCGCTTAACGTAGATCTTTTTACCTGAGGCCACCAGCTGATCATTATAAATCTCCAGTAAGGTCGGATCATAGCTGCGTGTGACCGCAATCTGCTTCAACAGCGCGTTCCGGTTCAACAGGTGGCGGTTGTACAGGATCAGCTCATCCAGGTAATGCATATCGGTCTGGGAGATCACATTATCCATAAAACGTCTCCGCTCCTCACTTCCTTCCATAATGATATTGGTATCGTAAGGCGAGATCATGACCAACGGAAACAAACCAATATGACTGGCCAGTTTATCGTATTCCTTTTTATTGCGCTTAAATTGTTTTTTCTGGCTGCGCTTTACCCCGCAGGTAATCTTCTCATTTTTCCCCTGGCGGTCAAAATCCCCCTGAATCAAAAAAAGATCCTGACCGGATTTGATTTGCTGCGTATCGACCGGATTAAAATACCCTTTGCAAAGGCACAGGTAATGAATGGCGTCCAGCAAATTAGTTTTACCTGCCCCATTATTACCTACAAATGCATTTACTGTTTTTGAAAAACTAACATTTGCGTCCGTATAGTTTTTAAAATTAAGAAGGGT
>CBFGNP010000414.1:0-4759 GCA_965650095.1 uncultured Pedobacter sp.
CCTGCTGGCGTGCAATTACATTTAAGATCTTATTGCGCATCGCCGTATAGAGATAACCCGAAAGGTTAGCATTGAAATTTATGCTGTCACGTTTAGTCCAAAGTCCAGCGAAAAGCTCCTGTATCACATCTCGGGCTTCTTCCCTGTTTTTCAGTTTTTTATAGGCATGACTATAGAGTATCCACTTATAGCGCTCATAGATCTCTGTAAACGCAGCTTCATCGTCTTGCTTTAAAAGGACGACCAGATCAAAATCATGAAGTTGCTTATATTTGGTCATATCCTGAAATCATCATACCATTAATTCCCTGATCAATGTTAATTATTATTTTTCAAATTAGCATTATTTACTTTAATTAACTTTCATAATGTTTAATAATGTTACCAATCGTTAACGTAACCTTAACAAGGTGAGGGATTTTGCCAGGACTTATTCAAATACTACCGTTTTATTCTTATAAACAAATACCCGGTCGTTCAGCACCAGCCGAAGGGCTTTCGCCAGCACCGCAGTTTCAATTTCTTTTCCAGACCGCACCATATCAGCAGCTGTAAAGGAGTGGTTAACAGGAATGATCTGCTGTGCAATGATCGGTCCCTCATCCAGATCATCCGTGACAAAGTGCGCAGTAGCACCAATTAGTTTAACCCCTCTTTCAAATGCTTGTTTGTAAGGGTTGGCACCTGCGAATGCCGGTAAAAAAGAATGGTGAATGTTGATGATCTTACTGGGAAAATTGGCTACAAAAGCGGGCGAAAGGATCCGCATAAATTTGGCCAGTACGATATAATCGGGGTTATAGGATTTAATCTCACTGATAATGTGCTGTTCGGATATTTCTTTATCCTCATGATAAGGAATCATAAGGAATGGGATGTCAAAGCGTTGGCAGATCTTCTGCAATACGTCATGGTTCCCAATCACACAAAGGACGCTAGCACCCAGTGTACCGAAATTATTGCGCACCAGGATATCAGCCAGGCAATGGTATTCCTTTGTGACCATCACCACGATCTTTTTCTCAGGAACAGGGTTCACATGGATAAGCGCACCTTCCGGAAGGATCTCCTGCATCTTTTGCTCTAGCGCTGCCTCATCTCCGGCCCCATCTACCTCCAGACGCATAAAGAACCGATCCCCTGCTTTATCTACATGCTCCCGCATAGATATGATATTCAGCCGTGCTTCTGATAATATTCTGGAAATGTCTGCCACAAGACCTACCCGGTCCCTGCATTGGATAATGATGATCATCTGGATGTACCTATAAATAAAAAAGCAAGATAACAATATCTGTGTAGGATATTAATTCTAATTTTGAAATATAAACTTCCCGATAAAAAAACTGATATGCCGGTACACCTAAACAAAAAACCTTCTCCTTTACTCGTTATTATCGCCTTTGCTGTAGTATACATAGTTTGGGGCTCCACCTATTTCTTCATTCAAAAAGCCCTGGCGGGATTTCCCCCATTTATGCTTGGCGCTTTCAGGTTCCTGGCTGCCGGATTTTTATTAGTTGCCTGGTGCAGTATAAAGGGAGAAAAGATATGGGATAAAAAAAGCATTAAACATGCTGCAATTGCCGGCATACTGATGCTGGGCGTGGGAAACGGACTGGTGATCTGCGTAGAGCAGTTTATCCCAAGCGGATTGGTGGCCATTTTGGTGTCATCTGCAGCAATGTGGTTTGTGATTCTGGATAAGCCCAAATGGAAGGAAAACTTAAGGAACACGTCGACAGTACTCGGGCTGATCATCGGATTTATAGGGGTGATCCTGCTTTTTGGAGAACAAATGATGCAGACACTCAACAGTGATCAAAATAGCATGCAGGTGATCGGGATCCTGCTGCTGTTGCTTGCGCCAATAGGCTGGGCAGCGGGCTCCCTGTATTCAAAATACAATTCCGACGACAATGTTTCTGTATCGGTAAGTACTTCATGGCAGATGATTGCTGCAGGCCTGGCTTTTATTCCGGGCACGATCATCACTTCAGAATTTGAACATTTTAACTTAGACCAGGTATCTGCGGACGCCTGGTTATCGGTTGCTTATCTGGTCATTTTTGGTTCTATTGCAGCATTTAGCGCCTATGTATGGCTGTTATCTGTTCGCCCGGCCACGCAGGTCAGCACTTATGCCTATGTTAACCCCGTTGTAGCAGTTTTATTAAGCATGTTTTTTACCAGCGAACGAATCACCTTTATCCAGATCATAGGATTAGTTGTCATCCTTGGCAGTGTGTTACTCATCAACCTGGCGAAATACCGGAAAGACAAATTGGAGAAAAAGGCAGCAGCCTATTCGAAATAGTTTAGTGTCTTAAAACCACCCTGTTTCAGATATTCGTCTTTTTTCATCAGGTGCAGATCTGACTGGATCATGTCTTGTACCAATAATGGCAGGTCGTATTTAGGTTTCCAGCCTAATTTGGTATTGGCCTTGGTCGGATCACCCAGTAAAAGATCGACTTCAGTAGGACGGAAGTACTTTTCATCCACCTGCACCACAATGGTACCCGGTTTCAGATAGGTATCGTTTAAGCCAAGCTTTGCAACCATTTCCTGATCTACATCAATGACCACTCCACGCTCATATTCATCTTTACCACTAAACTCAACTTCTATCCCCAATTCGGCAAAACTCATTTTAACGAAATCCCTAACCGTGGTGGTTATTCCGGTAGCAATGACATAATCTTCCGGCTCTTCTTGCTGAAGGATCAGCCACATGGCCTCGATATAATCTTTCGCATGGCCCCAATCCCTTTGTGCCGACAGGTTTCCCAGGTATAAGCAGCCTTGCAACCCTAGTGCTATCTTGCAGGCAGCACGGGTAATTTTACGGGTCACAAATGTTTCTCCTCTGAGCGGACTTTCGTGATTGAATAGAATGCCATTGCAGGCATACATTTTATAGGCTTCCCGGTAGTTTACTGTAATCCAGTAGCCGTACATTTTAGCCACGGCATAAGGAGAACGCGGATAAAAAGGCGTGGTTTCACTTTGTGGAACGGCCTGCACCAATCCATATAGTTCGGATGTGGAAGCCTGGTATATTTTTGTTTTTTTCTCCATGCCCAGAATGCGGATCGCTTCCAGTAACCTTAAGGTACCGATACCATCGGCGTTGGCCGTATATTCAGGCATTTCGAAACTGACATGCACATGGCTCATAGCAGCCAGGTTGTATATTTCGTCTGGTTGGGTCTCCTGGATAATCCGGATCAGATTGGTAGAATCGGTCAGGTCCCCGTAGTGCAATTTAAAGCGCACCCCCTGCTCATGCTGATCCTGGTACAAATGGTCAATCCGGTCGGTATTAAATGATGAGGCCCTTCTTTTTAAACCATGTACAAAATATCCTTTTTTGAGGAGGAATTCTGCTAAATAAGCACCATCCTGCCCCGTAACACCCGTTATTAAAGCTACCTTCATCAATTTATTTTTTTTAGTTTAGAACCGTAAACATACGTAATTGTTTATTTTTTTTACAGCCTGGCATCTGCAAACCTGCGGTCGATGAAGGATTTGGTATCAAAAATAATTGCACCATTTTCTTTATACCGGGCATAATCAAGTTCCAAAAATTCATTGTGTGCAACGGCGATAATGATCGCTTTGTAGTCTGCGACATCCAGTTCCTGTTCCAGCGTAATGCCGTACTCTTCCTGTACCTCTCCCGCGATTGCCCATGGATCATACACCCGGACATCCATCCCGAATTGTTGCAGTTCCGTATAAATATCAACCACTTTCGTATTCCGGATGTCCGGACAGTTCTCTTTAAACGCGAATCCGAGAATGAGCGCCTTTTCCCCTTTGATGGCTGATCCATTAGCGATCAGCATTTTTACGACCTTGCTGGCTACAAAGACACCCATGTTTTCATTAACCCTTCTTCCCGACAGGATGACCTGAGGGGTATAGCCTAGAGCATTTGATTTATGGGCCAGATAGTAAGGATCGACGCCAATACAATGCCCTCCTACCAAACCTGGCTTATACTTTAAGAAGTTCCATTTGGTTCCGGCTGCCGCGATGACATCGGCGGTGTCAATCTCCATTTTATCGAAGATTAAAGCCAGTTCATTTACGAAAGAAATATTTACATCACGCTGTGCGTTTTCTATTGCTTTTGAGGCCTCTGCGACTTTGATACTGGGAGCCTTATGTGTACCCGCCGTAATGATGCTGGCATAGAGTCCGTCAATCCGGTCGGCCACCTCAG
This sequence comes from uncultured Pedobacter sp., assembly GCA_965650095.1. Taxonomy (GTDB): domain Bacteria; phylum Bacteroidota; class Bacteroidia; order Sphingobacteriales; family Sphingobacteriaceae; genus Pedobacter. The sequence goes on from CBFGNP010000414.1 coordinate 4,235, forward strand.
GAGTGGAACCCGAAGTCACTTTCATGATTTTCGTAAGCGTGTTCACTTTATCTCCGGGATTGATCCTTTCTGGTGAATAGCCACAGTAAAAATCTACATTATACTTTAATCCCGAATATTGTTCCAGCACAGGCACGCAATCCTCTTCTGTACAACCCGGATAAACGGTAGATTCGTAGATGACGATATCGCCTGTAGACAAGAAGGGGGCCAGCATTTTAGTAGCCCCTAACAGTGGCTTCAAATCGGGCGCCTTAAACTGATCGATCGGCGTTGGCACCGTCACGATATAAATATTGCAGTCTTTCAATAAACTGGCATCCGATGAGAGTTCCAGCCCTCTCCCCAGCACACTCTGCAGTGTGGTTAAATCAGCTTCCTTGGTGCTGTCTATATTGGCTGACAAGTCCTGTATCCTGGTCTCATTGATATCAAAGCCAAGCACCTGATACTGCTTGGCAAATTCAATAGCTAAGGGCAGGCCCACGTAACCTAAACCTATGATTGCAATATGTGGCTTATTTG
>CBFGNP010000415.1:0-4757 GCA_965650095.1 uncultured Pedobacter sp.
ATTTAACCACTTTCAAAAATTCCCCATAATCGCGAATATAATGTGCCGGTTCGTAATAATGAGTCGCTAATACCAATAGCACTGCATCCGAAGAGTATTTATACTGAATACCCCATGTCATGGGGGGTAAATAAATACCCAAATCAGGTGAATCCAGTAACGCTTCAGCACGACTTACTCCATCATCAACAACAACTGAACAGCTACCTTTTACACAAATAAGGAATTGTTGGCACGCATAATGCGCATGCTCACCGCGCGTTTTTTCGCTGGGAACGTTGAACACCAAGAAATAGCGCTTTGGATCAAAAGGTACTTCTTTGGAGAATTCCCCTACGGACAGATCGCCCCTCATATCTTGAACGTATTTGAATTTATGCAGGGTTACGCCGTTTACACCAACCTGAGTTACCGGCTCGTTAGATGTTTTTTTGAGAATACCTGCATCCGATTTTAGGTTGGGCGCAGCTTCTACATAACCAGTGATACGTGCAGGGCATCCGGTTACGATTGCATAGGGAGGAACCGACTTAGTCACTACTGCACCCGCACCAACCATAGCTCCCATACCTATGGTAATACCCGGTAAAATCACCGCACCACCACCAATAGAAGCATTATTCTCTATCCGCGTTTGTAAAAAATTGTCCGGATATACTTTTGAACGAGGAAATTTATCGTTAGTGAAGGTTACGTTAGGGCCTATAAAAACGTCGTCACCGACACGGATACCATCCCATAACTGTACGCCTGACTTTAAAGTAACTCTGTCGCCTACAATTACATCATTTTCAATCAGGCAATGGGAGCATATATTTACATCTCGGCCAATTTTCGCCTCTGGTAATACTACGGCGTATTGCCAAATACGAGTATTGTCGCCAATATCGGAGGCTTTAACATCTGCGGTTTCATGGATAAAAATATGGTTTTGCATTATGTTCTCTTGTTCGTTAAATGAGTAGCGATGATAGCTAGTGGGCGTTGCTTAGTGTTTTCATAACTACGCCAAGCATAGGTTCCAACAAGTCCTAATCCAAATAAATTAAGTGCACCCAATAAAAGCACGGCCAACATAGTGGCAGCATAACCAGGAACATCAATAAAGCCACTGAGCTTTGCCACTAGAATACCGATACCCAGGCAAATAGAGAGCATTGACCCCAGCGCACCAATCTTCATCAACAGCCGGATTGGATAATCCGTAAAGGCAAAAATGCTATCCATCATGTAATCTATTTTCTTACTTAACGTCCAGGAGGACTTCCCTTCCCGTCGAATTTGCCGTTCATAGGCAACAAATTTTCTCCGAAAACCCAACCAAAAAATAAGTGCAATTAAAGATGAGCGAGACTCTTCAAGTCGCAATAATTGATCTCGGAATGCACGGTTACATCCGAAAATATCAACCCCACCAGGCGGCATATCCTTTACCACCAAGCGACGATAAAGCCCCCAGAATATATCTGATGCAAGTCTTGAAAAAAGTGGATCACTACGGCCATTTCGAGTTCCAATAGCAACATCACATTCATCTGCAGATAAAGAAATAAAAAAGGTTTTAATAAGTTCAGGTGGTTCCTGAAGATCAGCAGCCATAACCCCAAAAAACTCTCCTCTAGCTGCCATCAACCCTGTACGTATCGCAGGAAATGAACCAAAATTGCGCGAGTGCGCCAGAAGCTGCACATCAAAGTTGACCTGCCCCAGCCGATTTTTCAGCAAGGCAAAGGAATTGTCCGGACTACCATCAACGACAAAAACTACTTCCAAATCTCCGGCAAGTTCCTGATTCATTGTTTCCAAGACAGCTAGCAACCGAGGAATGGACTCCGAATTTTTATAAACCGGAATAACTAACGAATATTTTATGCTTCCCATGCATTTACAGCCTCAGCAACCAAGTTCACTTCTTCATCCGTCATCTCTGGATAACAGGGCAAGGTCAGGATTTTAGCGGTTAAATCCTCGGTATTTACCAAATGGAAATCGTGATATTTGTTTTTGAATACTGGTTGCTTGTAATCCGGAATAGGATAATGAACTTCGCTAGCAATATTCCTTTGCTTCAAATGGTTACGTAACGAATCTCGCCTGGATGACTTCACAACATACAAATGGCCAACATAATCCTCACCATTAAACCTAGGTAGTTCGACATCTTGATGCTTGATAGATTGCGCGTACAATTGGGCTATCTCACGACGCCTTTGATTCCACAAATCCAACAGGGGCAGAAACTCACGCAGAATTGCCGCTTGCATTTCATCTAGTCGACTATTGCGAGCCCCTGAAAGCACGACCTCGTACTTCGATGCCCAACCATATTGTCGCAATTGGGCTACTAAAGCAGCCAGCTCCAAATTATCAGTTGCGATAGCACCACCGTCACCTAAAGCCCCTAAATTTTTAGTTGGATAGAAACTAAAACAAGCAATATCACCAAAAGACCCTGCCATTTTTCCATTCACACGAGCACCGTGTGCTTGGGCACAATCCTCAATAAGCGGGATTTTATTATCGCGACAAAGCTCGGCAATCCGAACGATTTCCGCGGCAGCCAAGCCATATAAATGCGTTACAACAACCGCTTTCACACCAGCAGTTATTGCTCGTTGTACCTCAGCCAGGGTTACCACCCGAAACTTAAGGTCGACATCCAAATAAAAAGGTTCAGCACCAATTGCCAGGAGTGCGGTAGAAGTATACATACCCGCGTTTGCTACGGTCGCAACCATATCATTTTCTTTAATACCAACCGCACGCAACGCTAATTCGATAGCGTCAGTACCATTCGCAAGAGATACTGATTTCGCTAACCCAACGTAAGCCGCAAATTCTTCCTCAAAAGCGCCCACCTCTGGCCCAAGGACAAACCAACCACGGTCTAATACGCGAGTCAAGCCCTGCTCAACATGAGTCCGAACAGCGGATGAATGGGCCTTCAAGTTATTAATTAAAATCATTTTTTCCTTTCTCTCTATATTCTGAAAAAGCTTTAAAGAAACAATTTATGAAATCTACTATTAATTTTTCAGAAGGCTTTTACAATCCAATGAGCTTTTGCCATCCAACAAATAGTTTCCAAGCTTCGGATCTATCGAAATTAAGCAAATTGGTATGCCTTCATTTATATTTGACCATTGCTGAGGCAAATCAAAAGATAAATAAAAAGAACTAACAATAAACTCGCCACCTCTGGCGTTTACAGAATAACGCAGTGAGGCAGAAGATAGCTTCTCTTTCATGTATACATGTAAAGATTGATTACTATTAAGTCCGGACCATTTAGCCCATCCAGAGATAATAACCTTTCCGTCTTGAACAGAAACTGTAGAAAAATCGCCGCCTAGTTCACCAACGTTAGGCATTGAGGCGCCTTCCCCGCCTGTAACACTTCTAACCGAAAGATTTGCCCCGAAACTATCTATAGGCACATCAACACCCAGCCCCCCTGAACTAGGATTAACACCATAGAATAATCTTACGCTAGAGGTCCGATTAAATATAAAATTAAAGTCATCATCCGAGAGAGAAGGAAAGTACGGTCTATAAACTTGGGGCTGTGGACTAAGAAATGCATGTCCAGCAGATCTAAATCCCATACCATTAATGACTGCCCCCTCAAATCTATCCAACGCCACCACTCCTTGAGGACTACTATCTGCAATAGATTTAATCGCTAACAAAGCCTCAGTTGTTGGTAGCGAAAAAAAATACTTCGCGGACTGAACTGGATTTATTCGGCCAAAGATAAAAATATTAACTAATAAAGCGGAAAATATTAGCCCGGCGCCTATCCGAGTGGAGCTAAGCTTTCTCACAAACATAAGAGAGAGGCAAAAAAATACAGGTAGCAAATCTATAAGTTTTTGCTCGTTCGTTGCTGGGGATTTATATTTATAAGCTATCCACGGAAGTAAAAGAACTAAAGAAAATGCAATAGTCCTAAAAAGAGTAATTCGCCAAGGAAGAGAGTTTATCAATAAACAACAAATACTAAAGATAAGAATCCCGGTGCCCGCCACCATTCTTCTCGGCTGCACATGATCCCAAAGAAGTAAGGAGCCAACCCAAGAAGGCAAAGGTAGCATCATCCACGCCCACATTAATAATAGGCCGGCCGTCAATATAGTTGTTGAAGCTCTGATTTTTTTATTCGCGTCTGAAAACCAACCATCAAAATTTTTAAAAAAAATAACTATAAGTGCGATATAACTCGTAATTGCTGCCGCCTCCGCCATTTCAACTGAAGTCAGCGATTTGACTCCAGCCTGGAGCAACCCAGGAAAAAGTTGATTCAACCACAATAGCGCAGGGAAATCACTTCCACCAGACGCAACCCGGTTACCTGGATATACACTATTTTTAATTGCTACAAGCGGGTCCCAGAGATAAATAACTGCCGTACCAAGAGCAGCAATAAGAGGAATAATTAAAAAATAAACACTTTTGTCTTTAAAAAACTCAGGCCGAATAGTGAAATACAAAAGCGCGCCCACAAAACCAAGGGGAATAATGAGAGGGGGATAAAAATTGCTAATCAGCCAACATGTAAGTACGTAATATAAAAGTGGAGCCTTGATTGTTATTTTATAGTCAGCGATAAGTAAGAGAATTATCCAAGGGAAGACTGCTAATGTAGCACCAAATAATATCCACCAAACTTGTACAAACCCAGAAAAAAATAAGGCTAACGATAAAACTGTGGAATAAAAATTGTTAGATCCCAAGTTCCTTGCCAATTTAAAGTATCC
>CBFGNP010000416.1:0-4740 GCA_965650095.1 uncultured Pedobacter sp.
CTCTTTTTGGGCAGCGATGGCCTTCACGATACGCCCGGCACATTCCTCAGGCAGCATTCCGTTCGCCAGCGCATCATCCATAATCCCATAAGTGCCTCCGTTACCTGTAAGTGCGTTTAAGGTAACACTGGTTTTAATGAAGCCGGGGCATACCAGTGTGATCTGAATGTTCTTATCATATACTTCTGAACGTAAAGAATCAAAATAGCCATGTAAAGCATGTTTTGAGGCTGAATAAGAAGAACGGAAGCGCGTCCCGAATTTGCCTACCAAACTGCTGATACAAACAATCTTTCCGCCGCCATGGCCAATCATATCGGGCAGTACAGCCTTGCTAAGGGCAACCGTTCCCCAGAAATTAATGTTCATGATGCGTTGCTCTGTTTCCAATGTCGTTTCTAATGCATAGCCTCGCTGACTGATGCCTCCGCAATTGATCAGCAGGTCAATGTGCCCGTAAATACGAATTGCCTCCTGGGCTTTATCAGCCAATGAAGTCGTATTCTCGAGATCTAAAGGGAGGACGTGTATATTTACAGGGCTCTTACATGCAGCTTTCACCCTGTAAAGTTCGTCCTTGTTGCGGGAAGAGAGAATCAGTTTTGCGCCCAGATTGCTGTACGCGTAAACAAGCGCTTCGCCAATACCGGAAGATGCCCCGGTGATCCAAACAACTTTATTTTTCATCCGTTGAAGAATATATTCATCCTTAAAGATGGTCATCTTCTATTACAAATAACTCAGAAGCGATATAATCTGCAAATAATTTACCTTCCTGTGTCAGAACGAGCTGGTCATCCCGGTTAATCAGCCATTGCCTTTCCAGGAATGGCTTTATCGCTTTTAAGGTGTCAGCGAGAAAAGGCTTCCCAAAATCCTGCCCGATTTTATGGAGATCCGTTCCCCACATGGTACGCAGGGAGGTCATGATGTACTCATTAAACCTGTCGTACTGATTAAGTTCCTCAATGGTCTCTGCAAGCTCTCCTTTCTGCAAGTGCTGCAGATACCGGGCATTATTGGCGATATTGAGGTAACGGACCTGACCATCAAAACCATGTGCTGAGGGGCCGATACCGAGATAGGGGATGCCCCGCCAGTAATTGGTGTTGTGAACGGCATACTTTCCCGGATGACTAAAATTGGAAATTTCATAATGTTCAAAACCTGCAGCTTTCAGTTTATCTATCAGGGTGATAAACTGGCCGGCGCTTTGCTCGTCGTTCACCGGCGGCTGCTGCCCTTTTTTAATGGCACTGGCCAGGGCTGTCCGTGGTTCGACGGTTAACGAATAAGCCGAGATGTGGGGCGTTTGAAATTCAATGGCCTTGTCGATGTTACGCAGCCATTTACTGTCTGTCAATAACGGATATCCGTAAATCAGGTCGATGCTCAGATTTTCAAACCCCGCATCCTGACTGCGTTTGATGCAATCTTCAGCTTCAGCTGCATTGTGCGCCCGGTTCATCCAGATCAGGTCTTCCTCAAAAAAAGATTGTATTCCTATACTGAACCGGTTTACGGGAAGCCGTCTAAGTTCCGCTATTTTTTTTGCGTCCAGATCATCAGGATTGGCCTCAACGGTAATTTCTGCATCAGATGAGATAGAGAAATAATGGGTTAAGGTATCGAATATTTTTTCAAAGCCTTTTGCCGGAAGTACCGAGGGAGTTCCACCACCAAAATAGATACTGCCAACCTGATCTGTTATCCTGTCCTTTTTTTTTATGATTTCGCTGCAAATGGCATCGGTCATTTCGTCCATATATTTCAATGAGGTACTGAAATGAAAATCGCAATAGGTGCAGGCTTTCTTACAGAAGGGGATATGGATGTAAATTCCGGACATTCAGCAAAAATAGGAAAAATAAGGATCCCTTCCAGCGCCTGGGGAGGGTGGACAAAGAATTACATAAAGTTTGATGTTCGACGATCAGTAATTGTCAATACGACGTGTATTATGAAATTATGGAAACAATTTTCTGGGAAAATCCTTAACTTTCTAAGATGACAAAGTTTAACATCCCTAATCGTTTAGCTTATGCCCATTTTTACCAATGAATTATCGATTCTTTACGCCTCCCCACATCCCTACCTGATCATGTCGGCAAATGCCCCGGATTTTACGATTGTAGCAGTAAATCAAGCTTTTGCTGACCTTTTCCAGGAAACAGAAGACCAGCTGGTCGGAAAAACCTACCTTGATTTTCTAAGTACTCAAGTTGATCCAGCGGGAACTGTCCAGCTTCAGCAGATTACGACGGTATTAAAAGAAGTCATCCAGCATAAAAAAAGTGGGGAATACCAAATTGAATTCCTGCCTGATCAGAAGGTGGATGCGAGAGTTTTTCCTTTATCTGACGATAAAAATGGGCTAAAGTTTTTAGTACAAACCTTCGGAGCCAAGCAGGGCAATATCAGCATCCCTCAGCAGTTCTCGAAGGATAGCAGTGAACTCCTGGAAGATAATTTTCAGCATCCTTTGTTCAATGATTATCCTGATCCTGTTTTTACTATTGATGTCCACGGAAATTTTTTGAGTGCGAATAATGCCTTACTGGATCTCGCCGAATGTAGTAAAGAGGAGTTACTTCAAAGTTCCTTTGTTCCCTTTATTAATCCGATTGACATTGAACGGGCAGTCGAGCATTTCAATGGGGCAATTAAGGGAATTCCCCAACATTTCACTGTGAATGTGATCAGCACCAAAGGAACACATCGGGCGATGGATGTGACAAACCTGCCGCTGGTCATCAATCAGGAAGTGATTGGCATTTACGTAATTGCCCGGGACATTACTGAAGCCATCCAGGCAAGAGAAATAGCACAGGAATATAATGACAGGATACACGCCATCCTGGAAAGCATCAGTGATGGTTTCTTTGCAGTTGACGGGAACTGGAACGTGACTTATTGGAACAAGGAGGCCGAGCAGATCTTGTCTATGAAAAAAGAAGATATCCTGGGCAAAAACCTGTGGGATGTTTACCAGGATGCTATCCCATTAAAATTTTATAGTGAATACCACAGAGCGGTAGCAGAAAATGTTGCCGTTCGTTTCGACGAGTATTTCTCACCGCTAAGACTTTGGGTAGAGGTTTCAGCGTTCCCTTCCAAAGATGGTTTATCCGTTTATTTTAAAGATATTACGTTTAGAAAGGATACCGAAGCGTTATTAAACAGCGAAAAGGAGAAATACCTGGAGCTTTTTAATTTAAACCCAATTCCGCAATGGGTTTACGACCTGGAAAGCCTTCGCTTTCTGGATGTGAACGAGGCGGCAATCAACCATTATGGTTACTCAAAAGCCGAGTTCCTAAGCATGACCTTAACAGACATCCGGCCGGATCAGGAAGTTGACCTTCTAAAGGAGATTATTAATCATAAGGTAAAGAAAGGATTTTTTAACAGCAGCATTGTCCGTCATTTAAAAAAGGATGGCAAAATCATTTTTGTAAATGTAGAAGGGAATTCAATTTCGTTTGAAGGCAGAGATGCCCGCCTGGCTTTGGCGATTGACATTACCCAGAAGCTAAAGACGGAACGGGCTCTTGAAGCAAGTGAACACCGCTTTAAGGCTTTGGTGCAGGACGGTTCAGATCTTATTGCCATATTGGATGTGCATGGCGTTTATAAATATGTGAGCCCCACCAGCAGTTCCATTCTTGGAATTGATCCGATAAGTTTTATCGGTAAGAGTGCATTTGATTTCATCCACCCGGACGATATCGGATTCGTGATCGAAAGTTTTACGCGGTTAAAAACAACAAAACGTATTCAAGTGGCGCCCTTCCGGTATAAGGCGGGATCTGGTGAGTACCGATGGATAGACACCATCATCACCAATATGCTTGATGAGCAAGGTGTGGAAGGTCTGGTAACAAACTCGAGGGATATCACTGAGCGGATGCAGGATAAAATCAGAATGGAAAATAGTGTAGAGCGTTATGAAATTGTATCAAAAGCGACAAGTGATGCGATATGGGATTGGGATGTGAACACTGATGCGGTGACCTGGAATAAAGGAGTAAAAGGAATCTTTGGTTATGATCAGCATGAGTATTCACATACCTGGTGGCGGAGTCAGCTATATCCTGAGGACATACCTTATGTGACGAAACAGGTGGAGGCCTTGATTAAAGGGAATAAATCGAAGTTTGAAATTGAATACCGGTTCCGGTGTGCAGATGGTACTTTTAAACATGTCCTGGACCGTGGATTTATCATGTTCGATACCGATGGCCATCCTTATCGGATGATCGGCTCCATGCAGGATATTACCCAGAGGAAAAAGTATATAGAAAAAATAGAAGCTCAAAACCGGCGTTTGCGGGATATCTCCTGGCTCCAGTCGCATTATGTAAGGGCTCCGTTAAGCCAGATCATGGGGCTGGTCAAGCTACTCACAGCGGGGCCTTCCCAATCGTCCGACCGGGAGTCCTTGACCTATCTTGCACAGGCGGCCGAACAGCTTGATACGGTAATTAAACGTATTATAAACAACACTGAGGGCGCCTGATCTGCTGACTGGTAGGGGGCACGCAGGTTCGTCATTTCAATCAACGATACGCCTTTGGTGAAAGCCTGTATTTTTTGGCAAAGGTTTTAGAGAGATGGGACACAGAGTCGAATCCGGTTTGATAAGCAATCTCGGTAACAGTTAGCTTGGTGGTGGAAAGTAATTCCTTTACCTTCTCCAATCTCAGGCCCAATTGATATTGATGCGGAGACTGTCCAGTG
>CBFGNP010000417.1:0-4737 GCA_965650095.1 uncultured Pedobacter sp.
AATAATTTTTTATAAATGCCTGCATTTCCAACATTGCTTTCCCCTTGGTACCACAATACACCTTTTAAATTACAGTTTGTTAACGGAGCGATCATTGCATTATAGCGTGCGGCAGGCGGGGCTTGTTGCAGGGCACCAGCAAATCTTGTCTTATCCGCAGGGATATAGGCCTCTCCTACCTTATAATGCCATTCTCCTTTTAAATCAATACTGTGACTACCAGCCTCAATATAATAAGGTTTATCCGGCACAAACCCTCCTTTTCCAGCTGAATTTTCTACTCTGATCACAAAGATATTTTTTCCCGGTTTCAATACACCTGGATTTAGATGGTATCTCCGCTGCGGATATTGATATCCTGTACTACCTACCTGTTGGCCATTTACGTAATATCTATCCGCATCAACAATCCTTCCCATATGGATGCGTGCAGGAATTCCGGCCATAGCAGGAGGAACATCAAATTCTCTACGGTACCAAACCACTCCATCCAGATCACGAATCCCTTGGTCCTCCCAATAACCCGGAATATTGATATTTCTCCAGCCTTTGGGGACATAATCAGGCTCGTACCATTTGACACTTTCATTTAAACCTTTATCGGCGCTTATCATCTTCTTAACCGGACTGGAAGAAGCCATGCGATTGATGCCTTTTACATATGAAGTATCTTTATTACGCAAAATTATTTCAGACAGGCCATCGAAATCCCTTAATCCATCCTCACTTATCCATGATTCTATTGATGTACCACCAACACTTGAGTTGATGATGCCAATGGGAATTCCATATTTCATAAAGATTTGTTTTGCGAAGAAAAAGGCCACTACAGAAAAGTCATTGACATCCGTCGGATTAGCCGACTTCCAATAGCTTCGCGGAAGATCTTCTGAAGGGCCGGTAAATTTTGTAGCGGGAGAGATCCAGTATTGCCTGATTTCCGGATAGTTTGCATTGGCGATGTCATCAGCATAGGTGATGTTATGCAACCTCATCTGGTGAACCATATTAGACTGTCCGGCACACAACCATACATCCCCAACTAAAATATCCTTCAATACAATGGTATTTTTCCCTTTGAGCTCCATTTTATAGGGCCCACCGGCTTTCATGGCCGGAAGTTTTGCGAGCCATCTCCCATCAGATGTGGCAATGGTTTTTGTATTTTTACCATTAAAGCTGACATTGACTTTTTCTCCCGGTGAAGCCCAGCCCCAGATTTTAAGTTCAGCTTCCCGTTGCAATACCATACTGTCGCATAACAAATGTGGCAGCCGGATCTGTGCGTAGCCCTGGGCAACAAGGAAAAAATTAAAGCATAAAAAAAAAGAAAATGGCATCATTTGGCTCAAACGTCTGTCGTATATGTCTATTGGTCAGCGCTTCAAACCTACTTTAAACAAAAAGGAATATGGAGCAGTTTTGTATAAATTGCAGGCATAAATGTTTAAACTGCCGAAGAAGAATCTACCGGAGACTAGACTTTAATTTCCCCAGCAAAATTATCATCTGTTTTACGTCTTAAATGCATAAATTCTGAAGGTTGCATGTTGAATTTAGCCTTAAAGGATTTGGCAAAATAGTTTGGCGTAGCAAAGCCAACCATATAGGCAATCTGAGAAACATTCAGATCGCTCTTTTCCAGCAAAACTGTTGCCTTATCCAATTTTACAGATCTGATATATTCCACAGGTGACTGTCCTGTCAGCTCTAAAATTTTATGATATAACGATCCTCTGCTCATTCCGACATGTTTTGCTAAATCTTCAACGGAAAGCTTAGGGTTATTTAGATTTTCTTCAATATACAGTACGACTTTATTTAACAACCTGTTACTATGAGATTCGATTATAATCTCCGGCGTTTGAACCTTAATCTGTTTGGTATAGGTATCTTTAAGGCTTTTATTTAGTGCGAGCAGATTTTTAATTTTCGCATTAAGAATTTCAAAGTTAAACGGTTTAGTTAAATAGTCGTTCGCCCCTGTTTCCAATCCTCTGATCTGCTCTTCTTCTCCAGTCAATGCAGTTAGCAATACAATCGGGATGTGGTTGGTCCGTTTATCGGACTTCACTTTACAGCATAATTCTATTCCATTCATGTAGGGCATATTGATATCACTTACAATAACCTGGGGATGGTGAGCTAATGCCTTTTGCCATCCTTCCTGCCCGTTACTTGCTTCATAAATCTTATAAAATGACTTTAAACTATCCTTTAGGTAAAATCTGAAATCCTCATTATCTTCCACAAGTAAAACCGAAGGAACTTCTATTCCGTTTATGTTTTCATCCGTATCAGCCGTAGTTTCTTGGTCCGGGCCTGAATTAATGGAACTCGAAAAATCAATGGTTAATTCATCGGGAGCTTCATTCGTAGTAAAAGGGAGCTCAATGATAAAACTGCTGCCCTGGCCAAATTCACTTTGAACAGATATATTACCGCCATGCATTTTGACAAATTCCTTAACAATCGACAAACCAATTCCGCTGCCTTGGTTCAAAATCGGTGCACCTGTATCAATTTGGAAAAACCGATCAAATATTTTTTCCTTGTCTTCTGCAGAGATACCGATACCCGTATCGGAGACCTTTATAATCAGTGAAGTGGCTTCATTCTTGAAACGGTCATTTTTCTCCAGCTCCAGGGAGATTGTTCCACCAACCGGCGTAAACTTGAATGCATTAGAAAGCAGGTTAAACAATACCCGTTCTATTTTATCCTGGTCGAATAAAGTATAAAAGTATCTCAGCTGGCTTTTAAATATAAGCTGGATCTGCTTACGTTCGCTGAGATCGTTAAATGATTCGAGCACTTCCTTTATAAAAGAAACAATATCGACTGCTGAAGGATTTAATCTCAGTTCGTGATCTTCCATTTTTCTGAAATCAAGGATTTGATTCACAAGGTTCAGCAATCTCCTTGTATTTCTTTTGATCATGGCCAGGGGGCCGGCAATTTCAGCATCTCGCTTTTCCGTTAGCAATTTTTCAACAGGTCCCATGATCAATGATAGCGGCGTCCGGAACTCATGGCTCAGGTTCGTCAGAAATTTAATTTTTAGTTTATCTAACTCCCGTAAACGCTCAGCCTCTTTACGCTCTTCTTCGATCAACTGCTCGGCCCTCATCTTTTCCTGAACCTGGGCGAATTTTAGTTTCAGCTTTTGAATTCCCCTGTGTCTGACATATACCAGTGTACCAACGATGACCAACACATAAAAGATATAAGCATATATGGTTCGCCAGAAGGGTGGCATTACATGAATTCTGATCGCAGTTTCGGCCCCATTCCAAAGTCCGTCATTATTGCTGGCTTTTACATGAAACACATATTCACCGGGATCAAGATTGGTATAGGAAACCGACTTGGAATTCCCGGCATCTATCCATTCATTGTCAAAACCTTCCAGACGATACGAATACCTGTTTTGTTCAGGCGCTGTGTAGTTTACGCTGACATAGCTAAGGGTAAAATTCTGCTTATAATCTAAATAAATGTCTTTAACGACCGAGATGTGTTCCTTTATAGGGCCGTCTGCAGCGGCAACGACTGAAGTATTGGATATTTTCAGATCAGTAAAAAGAACCGGTGGAACATTTTTATTTTTCTTGAAATATTGGGGATTAAAATAATTGAAGCCATCCGCACCGCCAAAATAGATTTCTCCGTCTAAAGAGCTGAAACCGGCACCAAGAACAAAATTGTTATTTTGAACACCGTTGTAGATCGTATAATTGGTAAATTTCTTTGTTTTAAGGTCGAAACTGCTGATGCCTTTATTTGTACTTACCCAGATTCTTCCTTGTTTATCCTCAACAATTGCATAAACTGTCGCGTTGTTTAATCCATCTTTTCCAGCGTAAGTAGTAAATTGATTCGTCTTGTTATCAAATAGACTTAAGCCTCCGCTGAATGTTCCAACCCATATATTTCCTGACCGGTCTTTTAAAATAGACATGGTCAGGTCATTTGGAAGTTTGCTGTTGGCTTTATTGTGCACTATGAACCTGCCGCTATCCGGATTATAAACGGCAATTCCCGAACCATAAGAGCCAATCCAAATATTCCCCACCTTATCCTCTTCAATAAATCTTATAAAATTATTGCCCGGATAGTCCCGTTCATTTATTGCTTTAGGATTTTTGCAATATTTTACAAGAACTTCATCGTTCGCATTTAATACGTTTACCCCACCCCCGTTGGTACCAACCCAAATTTTTCCTTCCTTATCTTCTTTCATGCAAAATATATCGTCTGAATTCAGGGCAGCAGGACTATTATGAGGCGTAATCTGCCGGAACCGGCCGGTTTTTAGATCCATAACTACCAAACCATTTGAATAGGTTCCGAGATACAACTGCTTAGACCTGGTAATTTCCATACCCATTATCGAAACATTACTCAGCGTAATTCCACTTCCTAAGGAGAAATTAAACCGTTTAAACAATTCTGTTTTACGATTAAATAAATTAAGTCCCCCACCATCAGTACCCACGAAAATCTCATCGTCCCTGTATGCGGCAAATGAAGTTACAACGGAAGCATTAAGGCCATGTTGGTCAAAAACATTACTTTGTTTCAGTTGAAACAAATTTAAATTTGTGTCGTATTTATTGACTCCTCCATGATAAGGTCCCAGCCAATAAATACCCTGGTCATCTATGTAAATACAACTTATAGACTTGCCTGTTAGAGAATATATATCCCTTGAGTCAGGTTTACACCTTATAATTC
>CBFGNP010000418.1:0-4732 GCA_965650095.1 uncultured Pedobacter sp.
TTCATGGTATGGCACAACTTCCGGGAATTGCTTCTCAGCGTTTAATGGCCGAAGGCTATGGCTTTGGCGGAGAAGGCGATTGGAAAACATCTGCATTGGTAAGGGCTATGAAAGTGATGGGAAGCGGATTAAAAGGAGGAAACTCTTTTATGGAGGATTATACCTATCATTTCGATCCTAAAAATTCAATGGTACTTGGTTCGCACATGCTTGAGATCTGCGAATCTATCGCTGAAGGCCCTGTAAAATGTGAAATTCGCCCCTTAGGGATAGGCGGAAAAGCTGACCCGGTAAGACTGATCTTTAACGCCGCAGGCGGACCTGCTTTAAATGCCTCGATTGTTGATATGGGTAATCGTTTCCGTTTACTCATCAATAACGTTGATGCCGTTGCCGTAACAGAAGAGATCCCCAACCTGCCTGTAGCTCGTGTACTATGGAAACCACAGCCTGATATGAAAACCGGATGTGCGGCATGGATCTATGCAGGCGGTGCACACCATACCTGCTACAGCCAGAATCTTACTTCAGAACACTTAAGCGATTTTGCAGATATGGCCGGCATTGAGACCGTGATCATCGATAAGGATACCAGGCTCAACCAGTTCCGCAATGAATTAAGATGGAATGAAGTATATTACCAGCTAAATAAGTAACCAAAACCTAACCAATTATATCTTATGAGTAGCAGTTTAGTCTTAACAGATTATGTAGTTTTTATCTTCTATTTTCTTATCGTCACCGTTTATGGCTATACCATTTACAACAGGCGTAAAAAAAATGAACACGATGCAAAGGCATTCTTCCTGGCCGAAGGTACATTGACCTGGTGGGCTATTGGCGCGTCCCTGATTGCTTCCAATATCTCTGCAGAACAGTTTATCGGCATGAGCGGAGAAGGCTTCTTTCTTGGAATTGCCGTAGCGGCATACGAATGGATCGCAGCCATTGCCCTGATCATTGTGGCCGTGTGGTTTATTCCTGTTTACCTTAAAAACAAGATTTACACCATGCCTCAGTTCCTGCAAAACAGGTACAATGAAACCGTTGCCTTAATTATGGCTGTTTTCTGGCTGTTCCTGTATATTTTTGTAAACCTGACTTCGATTTTATATCTTGGAGCAGTGGCCATCAATGGCCTTACAGGCGGTGAATATTTGCACGTAATCATGCTGGGACTGGCTATTTTCGCCTTATTAATTTCTCTTGGAGGAATGAAGGTGGTTGCTTATACAGATGTAATACAAGTGGGGGTACTTATATTTGGCGGACTGGTAACTACCTATATTGCCTTAACCGTTGTCGGACAGAAATTTGGAGTTGGTGCCAATGCAATAGCAGGTTTTAATGTGCTGATGGAGCAGGCTCCTGAACATTTTAAAATGATCATTCCAAAGCCTACTGCCACCTCGACACAAAATGAGATCAGTAAATACCTCACCTTCCCTGGTGCAGCTTCCTATCTTGCAGGTATCTGGATCATTAACCTTAACTATTGGGGCTGTAATCAATATATCACACAAAGAGCACTTGGCGCTGATCTGCAAACTGCCAGAACAGGTATTTTATTTGCAGGTTTCCTAAAACTGATGATGCCTGTAATCGTAATGTTGCCAGGTATTGCAGCATATGTCTTATACAAAAACGGACACCTCCCTCAACTGGTTGGTGGAAAAGATGGTGCTTATTCTGCCGTACTTACCTTCCTGCCTACAGGATTAAAAGGTTTATCCATTGCTGCCCTAACCGCTGCAATTGTGGCCTCTCTGGCTGGAAAAGTGAACAGTATTTCAACCATTTTCACATTGGATATATTTTCAAAATATCTTAAAAAAGATGCTGATCAAAGGAACCTGGTATTTGTTGGGCGTGCAGCCGTTTTTGTAAGTTTAATACTTGCTGTCATGTTTACCTGGTCAGATTTGCTCGGCATTGGCGGTGTCGGTGGTTTCACTTATATTCAAAAATATACAGGCTTCATCAGTCCAGGAGTATTTGCCATGTTCATTCTGGGTATGTTCTGGAAAAGGACTACCGGAAGTGCAGCCATCGCAGGTGTAATTGCAGGATTCCTGCTGTCGATTTTCTTTAATGAAATGGCTCCGGGCATATTGGGTAATGATACCTGGATGTATACCGCTTATGCGAACGGAAAAGGTGGATTTGAGATTCCGTTTCATATCTGTATGGGCTTGTCTTTTGCGTTTACCATGCTCCTGATGATTGGTATGAGCTTAGCGGGACCAAAAGTAAACCCTAAAGCCTTTGAACTGGATAAAGCCATGTTTAAAGTACAACCTTCTACACTGATCCTAATTGTTTTGACACTACTGATCATTACAGCATTGTATGTGAAGTTCTGGTAAGAAAAAATCTATATTCCAAAAAGAGGGTGTTGGCGAATGGCAACACCCTCTTTTTTTTAGCCCTGAATTGGTAAATTGAGGTTTATAGCCTTTTTTTGTAAATTGCCCCATGACTACAAAAGTACATCAAAACGGAGCCATCAAAATAGCCGAAGTTATTGCCGAAGAAATACTGATCTATAATGTTGAAGAAGGATTGCAGCTCCTGGTAGACCTTTATTATCAGGATGTTGATAAAATAATCATCCGGGAAAAAAATATCACTCCCGATTTTTTTGATCTGAAAACCGGTCTCGCGGGAGAGATTCTCCAGAAATTTTCTAATTACCGCGTTCGATTGGCGATCGTTGGGGATTTCAACAAGTATCCGGGAAAAAGCATTAAAGATTTCATTTATGAAAGCAATAAAGGCAGACAAGTCAATTTTCTGGCATCAATGGAACAAGCCATTGAAAAGCTTTCTGAAAATTAAAAAAGCGGAGAATGATCCTGCCGATCCTTCCCCGCTCATCTAAATTAACGCTCTCAATATATAATACGAGTGATCTATGGAATTATTATCTTGGTAAGTATTTTTTCTACCCTTGCAAACCGCTCGGAAGCTCTTTCTCAAATTTTACGATCAAACCTACTCGGCGATAAGCCTATTTAACCGTTCGAACATATTAATCCAACTCTGATATGCACCGGTTTGCCTGGCTTCCTCTTCCGAAACTGTCTGGTGAATAGAAAGCTTGGTTTGTGCCCCAATGGCAGTAAAGATTACTGTCGTCCATATTTCCTCCGGCCAGTCATCCGGTTTCCCTGCCTCAGCCGAACCGACATCATTTCCCTGTTCATTGGTTAATATCATGTTAAAGACCAGTTTCTCAGGAAAAACAACTTCTTTGTAAACACCTTTAATCCAGCAATCACCATGTTTCGGATCGTGAATACAAGAATGGAAAGTTCCTCCTTCTTCTACGTTTATGGCTTTGAATTCAATTGTGCAGCCATCCGGGGCATACCAATTCATCAATAAATTTGGGTCGGTCCAGGCCTTGAAGACCAATTCAGGTGAGGCATCAAACAAATGTGTGATAAAAAGTTCTTTTTTACTTTTCTCCATGATCTGTGTTTTTAATTTTGTTTAAGTAATTGTCTAATTTCGCAAATCGGCTGATCCAGTGTTTTCTGGATTGCTCAACCCAGTCTGTAACTTCATTTAGTTTATCAAGTTTCGCTTCGCAAAGTCTTTCACGTCCCCTTTTGGTAATTACCACCAGGCCGCACTCAGTAAGAATTTGAATGTGTTTTGAAACTGCTTGCCGGCTAATGTCGAATGCCTCAGCCACGGAATTCAAATTTAGCGGGTCCTGCGCTATTCTTAATATGATCTCTCTCCTGATTGGATCGGATATGGCCTGAAAAACATCTCTTCTTGTTATCATATGCAATTATATGGTTGCAAATATAATGCAACTATTTGATTGCGGAAATATTTTTTTTAAAAAAACGGCATAACAAACATTCAGCAGTACCAAACGAATGCAGTTTCCATTTGTTAATTAGAATATAAAACTTTGCCCGGAACAACTATGAGATCACATCATCTGGAAAGATTTATCAGCGCCCAGAAAGCAGACTATCAAACAGCATTGAATGAGCTGAAAAACGGTAGAAAGAAAAGCCATTGGATGTGGTATATTTTCCCCCAAATTCAAGGCCTGGGTTTTACCGATACCTCAAAATTCTATGCCATAGCCGACCTTGACGAAGCCACAGAATATCTTGGGCACCGTGTTTTAGGACCGAGACTGATGCTAATCTGCAATACTTTGTTGGAACTCGGAACCAACAACCCACAACAAGTCTTTGGCAGGCCGGATGATTTGAAGTTACAGTCTAGCATGACTTTATTCTCGGCAGTACCTAATGCAAATCCGGTCTTTGAAAAAGTGCTTCAGAAATTTTATAACGGCTTAAAAGACAACAGGACATTAAAGATCCTCAACCTGCAAACTCCTGTATAGCAAAGCAGTAATGCATACCGTAAGATTCGCTTCAAAAACCAGCAGAACACATGGCAAGTCCCGATAATCTATTGCCGTCTACCCCTTTCTCCTGTATCAGGACTTTGTACTTACTTCCCATGTCGACTAACAGTGTATGATTTATAGCCGCTGCTAGCTGAGCTGTCTGTATGATGTCCTGCTCTCGGGAAAGCGTCTTCAACAGCTGTTCACGAAATCCCAGCGCCATCAAAAAATAGCCCTGATCGGTAAAACCGGCTTCCTTCAATCCGCTTTTTTGACCCCAATGACTAAGGGCAGAAAAATTTACATGCGAAGTGATGTCCTGTTCACCAATATGTTCATAAAAGGAAT
>CBFGNP010000419.1:0-4728 GCA_965650095.1 uncultured Pedobacter sp.
CCCGGTTTGGTACTCCTGACCTAGATAATGGATATGTACGTGCCAATCAAAGAAGTTTTGACAAAGCAAAGCACTATTTATGGCCGGTACCTCGTGACGAGCGTCAGTTGAATCCAAATCTTGGACAAAACCCTGGCTGGTAATTAAATAATATTGATAACATCATTAATAATTTACGACATGAAAAATTTTATGAGCTGCGCATTGGCAGTAATATTTGCCTTCTTGCTGATTATCGGATGCAAGAAAGAAAAAAGTCTTGATCACACACAGGTAACAGAGGTAAGTACTTTGTTTACACCAGAAAATAATAACTTTCTAAAGCTACAACCACTATCAGGAACGGCAGTTTTTGAATGGGCGCAGGCCAAAGCTGAGGATAGTGGTGTAGTGTTATATGAGGTGGTATTCGATGAAGAGGACGGAGATTTCTCCAAGCCGCTTTATAGCGTGTCTTCCGATGGGAACGGCCTTTACAGCAAGCTTACTTTTGCCTTTAAAGACCTGAATAGAATTGCGGAGATGGCAGGCATACAGCCATCAGCAGCAGGCAAGATCAAATGGACGGTATGGTCATCAAAAGGGATCAATGTTAAAAAGTCAGCAGTGGTCAATATGCTTGAAATTGAGCGACCTGAAGGCTTTAGTAGTATCCCTGCAGATTTGTTTCTGACAGGCGCCGCAACAGAAGGCAACGCTGATTTGAGTAAAGCAGTTCATTTTAAACAAATAGCTCCGGGTTCATTTGAACTTTATACCTCCTTAAAAGCAGGTACTTATAGTTTTGCGGAAAGAAACAGTGGCAGTCCTAAAATGTACTCACTGAGCGGTACCAATAAACTGATAGAAGGTGGCACCACAACTGTTACCGGAGAAGCCAGACCGTATCGGATGGTTGTAGACTTTAACGCCGCCTCGGTTACCCTTACGCAAATAGTATCTGTTGGTCTGTGGTTCGCTCCTGATAACAAGATTTTGTTTGAATTACCGTATAAAACAAACGGACAATGGGAAGTGAAGGGAGCGCCTATAGTATTTAAGCAGGAATCCTGGGGAAGAGATGAACGCTATAAGTTCAGGCTGACTGTCAAAGACGCTGCTGGTGCACAGTCTACCGAAGATTTCGGAAGCAGCAACAGAGACAATAACCGTCCGGATGCCAGCACTGCGTCATCGTACTGGCATCTGAAATCCGTGCCTACTTCACAGTGGGATTATTGCTACAAATTTAATGGCAATGCAGATAATAAAAATGTTGATGTGCTTCTGGATTTCAGTGCTGCAGCTACAGCATATACCCATACCGTTACGGTTAAATAAAAAAATAGGCTCATATGAAAAAGAAATTGAATAATCCGTTGCAGTTAACGGTCGCACTATTGGTCATGATGACCTTCTTTTCTTCTTGTCTTAAAGAGGATCCTTATCCGCTCTACGGGAAAGATAGCAGGCCAGCCATCAGCTATAACTGGAAAGCTACGGCAGACTCAGTGCAGGAAGCAACTTATTTGGCTTTCCTGGCCGGAGATGGGAAAACCTTTAAGCAAGACAATAGCGGGAATGTTACTTTTCATTACTGGCCCAACGCTCATGTGCTTGACGTGCTCACAGACGGCTTTCTGCGAACGAAGAATGCAAGCTATACGCAACGGATGAAGGCTCTGCTGACAGGTATAAAAGATAAAAATGGCAGCCGCTACCCCAATAATTTCTATGACGATATGGAATGGCTGGCGCTATCCACCTTAAGGGCTTACGACGTTACTAAAGATCAGGGTTATCTGGACGTGGCGACTTTGTTGTGGACAGATATTAAAACAGGATTAAATGGTAATCAGGGTGGTGGCATCGCCTGGAAAAAAGATCAGTTAGATTATAAAAATACCCCGGCGAATGCTCCGGCAATTATCCTTGCCTGCCGATTGTATAAGTTGCAAAACAAAGCGGAAGATCTTGCGCTGGCCAGAACATTATATACCTGGCTGAAGACCACGCTTGTTGACCCGAATACTGGTTTAGTCTGGGACGGCATCAACAGACAAGGAAATGGTGCTGTAGATAAGGATTGGATCCTTACCTACAACCAGGGGATCTTCGCAGGCGCCGGTCTTGAACTCTACCAGGTTACAAAAGAAAATGGCTATCTCGCTGATGCTTTACGGACGGCCAATACAAGTATGAACAACGCGGCGATTGCGCCTTCAGGATTGCTGAAAAGTGAAGGACAGGGTGATGGTGGCCTTTTCAAGGGAATACTGATCCGGTATTTTACGCTGCTCTCAAAAGAAACTGCGGTACCGGAGAATGACCGTAAAAACATTAAGAACTTCATTAAATTCAATGCCGAGACATTATATGCTTCGGGAATGGCAAGACCGTCATTTATGATCAGTCCGGATTGGAAGTTCAAGCCTTCGGGCATTACAGATCTCACGACACAATTGAGTGGACTGATGTTAATTGAAGCAATGGCGTCTTATTAATTTTAGTCAATCGCGACAAGGTGTTAGCATCTTTTTAGGCTTGCAAGTTCAGCAACTAGCTGAACTTGCAAGCCTTTATTCGACCCCTTGTGTAGGAAGTGTAAACCAAAAGATACTACCTACGCCCGCCTCGCTTTCTACACCGATCTGGCCCCCGTGATATTTGATGATCTCGGCACAGAGGTAAAGTCCGATTCCGAAACCTGATATTTTTTCTGTTTTGGTAGTTTTTATCCTGGAATGTGGCTTAAACAGTTTTGCAATGTCATTTTTGTCAATACCCATGCCGGTGTCTTTTACACTGAGTTTCACGCCTTCCTCCTGCTGAAGAGAAATTTCTATCGGCATGCCTTTGTCTGAGTATTTGATCGCATTGTTAATCAGGTTGATGATCACCTGCTCAATCTTTTCACGATCGGCATGCACCCTTATTTCTTTAGAAGGCAGCAGGATGATCGAATGATCTGGGGAAATGGCCCTGTTTTCTTCGATCACTTCATTTACCAGTTCGTTGAGCGAAAAATCTTGCTTGTTCAAATGGATCCTGCCAGACTCCACGCCTGAAAAATTCAGGAACCCGTTGATCATGAGGGTCATTTTTTTGACCTGTTTCTCCAGTTTAGACAAGGCGCCGATGCTGAAATTGTCCTTCTTTTGTCTGGCCCATTTGCTGAGCAGCTGAATATAAGCTTTCAGGGCGGTGAGTGGTGTTTTCAACTCGTGACTGACCATGCCGATAAACTTATTTTTACGCAGTTCGTTTTGTTTCTGTTCTGTGATGTCCATCGCTACACCCGAGAAGCGCTTGATCCCTTCTACTTGCTGCTCGCCTCCACCCATCACCCTCAGCCAACGTTGCTGCTGGTCATGGAAACCGAGTACCGGATATTCCATATAGAATGGCTCCTGCTTGCTAGCGGCCTCCTTCATCGTGCGGATAGCCTTTTGCCGGTATTGATCCGGTATCTGCATGAGTGCATCCTCGAACGACATTTCCTCATCGGGAGAATAGCCGTGGAGTTCCTTCATGCGTGTTGACACAAGAAATGTACCCGTCTGCTCATCCAAAAACCAGATGCCTATGTTTGCAGCAGTTACCGCAAGCCTGGGAAGTTCGATTAATTGGAAAGCAGGGGTCACATCCTGGTTAGAGTCATTTTTAACTGGCGTATTTCCCCCCGTTTTATTTTCCATCTCTACTTGTCAGGCTGCCTTTTAAATCATCCGCTCAAAAGTAACACATTTTCTTTAAAAAAAGCAATAAAGCAATTGCCAGCTTGAACCCGAATGACAACAAAATGATGTCTTCTATACTGTAGATCAGGATATCTGAAGATGTTGCAAAATCATCAAATCTAAATGAGGTCATCCACTGTTAGATTAATATGAACTCTAATTTGGTGTATGATTTTAAGCGATGAAAAATATTATAGCGGCACAAGTGGGCTGTTGTTGCCGGTTCGCAATAAAGAATTTTATCCCGAGGCTTTTAAAACAGCAAGCAGGTTACATTATTACAGCTCACTATTTAACAGCATAGAAATTAACAGTTCTTTCTACAAAGTGCCTATGGCTTCAACAATATTGAAATGGGCTGCCGACACACAGGATAACTTTAAATTTACTTTTAAGCTTTGGCGCGGAATTACGCATAACAAGGGATTGGCTTTTGATCCCCAGGCTATAGATGATTTTATGGAGCGAATTTCGGCGGTAGGCGATAAGAAGGGGTGTGTGTTGGTTCAGTTCCCCGGAAGCATAGGGCTGAGCTATCGCAGGGAAATTGAGCAGCTGTTAATGCAGGTCAGGCAGGCCGACCCCGGAAATGACTGGAAAACGGCCGTAGAGTTTCGTCAGGAAAGCTGGTATGTGCCTGACACCTATGATCTGCTGGAATCTTTAGGGATGGGAATAGTAACGCACGATAAGTTGAGCCAGGGAGGGACATTTGTTGAATCTGAACTGGACTTCATATACCTGCGTTTTCATGGGCCAGAGGGAAACTATAAAGGGAGCTATGACGATAATTTTTTATATGAGTACGCTGGTTACCTTAAAGAATGGCTGCTTGAAGGTAAACAGGTATTTACTTACTTTAATAACACGATGGGCAGCGCGATCGCTAACCTGGAGTTATTAAGGCATTATGTTATGGAAAAATAACCCCCTTTTAGCATTTACTTTAATTCAGATAACTGGTGATCGCACCGATGATGGTGTCTGGTATGGTTTCGCAGTTGGTATT
>CBFGNP010000420.1:0-4714 GCA_965650095.1 uncultured Pedobacter sp.
TTGCAAAGCGATGCGGAATCGTAGATGCCCAGATAATGATAAACTCCTGTTTCCCCTCATCATAAAACAATTCCGGCGCCCAGACATTTACGGTCGTCGGCTCATTTTGCAATACAGGAATAAATTGCTGAGGAGACCAATTGATCAGGTCTTTTGAGCTGGCATAGCCAAAGCCTCTTTCGCCCTTCCATCCGCAGGTCCACACCAAATGAAAAACGCCATCCGGTCCCTGCACCATTGAAGGGTCGCGCATGATCTTCTCCTTCCCGATCTCCGGTTTCAGCAAGATCCTGTTCAGGTCGTTCCATTTGTAGCCGTCGTAACTGTAGAGCATACGCAAACCTTCATTTGCAGGCTCATGAAAAGAGGTAAACAAATAAGCCTTTTTAGAACAGCCACTAAAAGTCACCAGCAGCAAGGCCAGCGAAAACAAACGACAGGAATGTTTAAAGCGGCTTTTCATTATAATTTATCTATGATCAGTACCCAATCGTTACCATCCTTTACTGCTCCCGGAGGATCGAATTCATGCGTACCTTTATTGTCGACATTCCCAATAAAGGTTGTTTTTCCATCACGGGGATTGAACCATGACGCTTTCACCTGATCCCCTTCGATCACGCCCATTTTCAGCGGAATGTTCCTGCCTGTATAAGTATATACGAAAATATAGTCTTTTCCGCGTGTGGCCATCAGCCTGTTGTACTTTTCGCCATCTCCATTTGCTGCACCGGCAATAACGGACTGATCAGGGACTCTATCAAAATACCCTTCGGCAGTTCCTTCGGATGAAGCATCCTGCTCAGCCTGGATCCGCGACAACATCAGGTTTTTCAGGTGAACCATCTGCCTTGCTCCCTTATCATTTAACGCTTCCTGCCAGGACCTCGTCGCACCATATGCAGCGTCTTTATCTTTCGGGTTGTATAGCTGCATCACCGGGTTATTGCCATAAGTATAACCAAAAGCACCGGCAAAAACCGACCAGTAGCCATATCTTCTAAGGTCAGCATCAGTCCATTTTGGCTGCGAAAAATCATGCAGTCCCTGCGGAATATCTTCATAAGAGGGTTCGCCATCCAGGGTAGGCTTCGCTGGCTTAAGTTTATAATCCTTTTCGATATACCTCCAGTTGTCCTCGCCATAATGCCATTGTTCTTTGGCAGTCGTATCCTGATCGTAACGGCGGTGGCCGGACTGCACCATATTAAAGTCTAACCATTTGGCATGGTGAAACCATTCAGATGATCCGGTTCTGCCTCTTGGATGAAAGGTGATCAGGTGATTGGGATCATTAGCCCTTAAGGTATTGCCAATGACTTCCCATACCTCCATCCCTTCGGTACCACGGATATCGCCCCCATTCAGCCAGATGATATTACTTTTGTCTTTATACCGCTTAGCCAGGAACTCAGCATATATTTTTGCCTGTTCAGGGCTCACTTTTTTATCCTTTACATTGGTCCCCCAAACCGGAACCATGGCCATGTAAATCCCTTTTTCCTTTGCCTTGTCCACCACATAATCCACATGGTCCCAGAAATCATACTGAGCAGAATCCGCAAAGGAACTACCTTCAGTCACCGCCGGCCTGGCAACGTCTCCATTGACCAGCGACGAATCACCATATATATTTACGGAAGGGACCGTATGTAAAACCATTACCTGGATGACATTAAATCCCTTCTGTCTGCGGTCTTCCAGATACTGGTCGGACTGTTCCCGGGTAAGCTTGTTAAACAGCAGCCATCCGGTGTCGCCCAGCCAGAAGAACGGTTTACCATCCTCCGTAAAGAATCTGCCATTTTCTGAAACATGTAAGCCCTTCTTTACGGCAACCGCAGGTTTTTGATCCGGCGCACAGCCAAACAGCGCTAAGGAGATAATGACAAATAAGACTATCCTTTGATACATGGAATGATATTTTAAATTTTATGGATGAAAACGACCTCGTCTCCTGATGACAGTTTATTGAATTCGATGGTTGATCCACCTTTTATTTTTTCTTCTTTAACTACTGCACCATTGCGTGTGTTGATGCGTTTTACGGCATAGTTTCCGGCAGCCTTGCCTAAATCCAGTTTCAGGGAAGCAGATGAGCTGTTGTACAGAATATAATCCTGACCCGGATTAGCCAAAGCATACTGACCGGCAGGCTTTTCTGAAAGTGTAAAAGGTTTCATTGTGCCAGCAGCCGAAAGCAGCACCTGATCGAAACCAGGAACGTCAGACAACGAACCCCCAGCCATAAAAATGGCCCAGCCAAAAGCATCGTAGTTGTCGCCCGAATACATCACCGCTTTTCCAGGATATCGCAAACGGTATTCTGAAACGGCACGGTACACCTGCTCAAAGGACGTTTTTTTAGGTTTCAACAAACGTGCATGCTGCCGCGGTGCCAGGTTTTGTCCACCTTTCGGCGCATACGCTGTTCCATCGGCCTGATAATGCCAGTAGCGGATATCGATCAGATCTACTACGTCTGCCCTGTCCTGGTCGGCAAGAATCGCATCCTGCACATCCTTAGTCGTGCTCAAACTGATCACCGGGTGTTTACCGGTTTCCTTTTCCCAATCTTTAATCGTATCAATCCAGAACTGTACAAAATGCAAAGGCCCCGTAAATTCAGCACCAATGGATTGGATCACGCTGGTATTCGCGGCAAAATTATCCAGGCATTTACGGATATAGGCACGGTGCAATTCCCTGCGTACCGGATTGCTGATGTCGTAATATTGCTCCGCCATAAAGATGCGCTTATCACCCGCATACGGAACTGGTTCCGGGAAACCTGTGCTGTTGATGTTGTTGGCTGTACGCCAGGGGAAATCCGCGTAATGTGCGCCTGCCTCTATAATGTTATGCTGAAAATAGTTTTGATGGATTAAGACCAGCGCTTTCTGGTCGGCAAGATCTGCAAATTGCTTTAAGCGGTTCCAATACCACAAATTGTATTTCGTTAGATCGTATTTACTCAGGCCATCCCATGCCAGGTCCTTACCGCTTCTGGCAAATGGCAATTCATAAAAGGGCGCCCATACTTCACCATCCATTCTTCTGATGCGCTCATGATCGTCACGTCTTCTGTCGTACCACAGCCCATAGTTATGGTCTAAGATCTTCACTTTTCCTTGCTGCATCGAATCGGTCTCCTGGTCCAGGTCGTCCGTCAGCCCCTTGCCCGAACGTCCCGGAACAAAGCGGGTAATATGGGCAGTTGCACTGATTAAACCATGGGGTCTGGCACTGCCGTTCCACCACCGTACATCCCGCCTGTCGCCGGTTACCACGGCATTGCCGCGTAAAACCCAGCCATTCCTGACAGACATACCAACTGGCATGCTGCCTTTCTGCATGCGCTGCTCCACACGAATCTTATCTATATTTTTAGCGCCCCTGGTATCCACAGAGATCTTTTGCCGCATGACTGCTTCGTCTATATATTCAGTAAGCGTTTTGGCCGGGTCAACAGCCAGTTTAGTTAAGCTTTGAGCGACGGCTACAGATGGACTGCTTGAAGCTTCTGTTTCTACAGGCATGATAAAAGTACGGCTTTCGACTTCTTTACCCAACCTGTCTTTCAACTGTGCGTAGTATAAACTGCGCGGCCGGATCTGCTCGTTGGACATATCCCAATACCCATTACCGGCAAATTGTGCCCAGGTACCAAAAGCCCAATTCTGTGCCGTAGGCGGCTGATAGCAATCTACTCTTGCCGCTGAACACTGCCAGAACACACTGTTGGCAGCTGCCCATCCGGCGCCTTGCCCATCCACCCATCGGTTCATGAAACTCAGTGCCTGTCCATCCACATTTACAATGTCAAATAACACGCCCGAAGCCCAACTGTCAATTGCCCCACTAAAGCTAAATGGCAAATATGCTTGACATTGAACAAAAGCGTTGGGACCGGGAGCGCAATATCCTGTCGCGAAATCATGGTATCCATATTCCGAGTATAACCGCTGAAATAAGGTCTGACCGCCTGTCGTTAAAAAAGTATACCTGCGCTCGCCACCTATCTCGGAGACCGGGGCAAGCGACTTACAATCTTCAACCGTAATTCTGTTTGCTGTTTCCTGCACGGTCACTGCTGAGCCTGCAAAATGTTCAAAGACGACCTGCCGTACCCATGCGTCAGTTGTGTTTTCCAGGGAAATAGCCGTCCACCGATGGTATTCATCTTTAGGATTGCCGGCATCAAAGGCTGATACAAACCGGATGTTTTCTGCACCACAATTCGAAATCCGGCCATTCCAATTATATTTTGACACGGTAGCCCCACCATAAGCGGCATCCAGTGCGGTGGTTAAGGGTGCATCTAACACAAGCGTATTTCCGTTGACGGCCACAATGTTTCTGTCCCAGTAAAGGTCACGCTGCCCAGGTTTCCAACCCAGGGCGGTAATGCCCCCGCCAAAGTGGTCTGTGCCAAGCGCATCAATCCAGTTTTTAGTAGATGGACGCCGTACGACAACCTGGTCGCCCTTTTTAAATGCAGCAGCATTCGCTACCGTAATTTTCATCGCATTTACCGGCACATATGGATCTGTAATGGCTACAGGCGCTTCCTTTACCTGATCGTTTTTTCCGAGGATCCGCAATACACCCATTCTGTCGAGCCCGGTCGCATATACCACCGTTCCCTGTTCGCCCATACCACTGCCACGCAAAACGACACATTATCAACTGCGTAAATTCTAAACTCATAGGA
>CBFGNP010000421.1:0-4713 GCA_965650095.1 uncultured Pedobacter sp.
CTATTTCTTCGATGGTAACATCATGCCTGGAGTATTCGACGAAAAGAACCAGGAAGCAGGTCGTAAAGAATCAGGAAAAAAAGTGAGTTACCAGACTTTCGTTGACAAGCCTTTCTTCCTGCCGTATGTCACTACGGAAAGCGCAAGAGATGCCTATAAAGATGTATTGTCTGATGTCGGTTGCAACCAGCCTGTGTTTGATGATCACGACATCAGGATCATCAACGAAACTCTAACGGGAACCTATACTTATAAAGGCAGTAAATCCGGTAAACCAGGGTTACCGGATTCGCAGGAAGATGTTGGCGGATGGGAAAATTATCCAGAAGTACAGCGCGCTGCTTCTTTTGACAGCGACCACGATGGCCTGCCGGACTGGTGGGAGAAATTACATCAGCTGAACACCCGTTCCGCTTCCGGTGATTTCTCTGATGCCAATGGCGATGCCGACAAAGATGGTTTTACGAATCTTGACAATTACCTGGAATGGATGGCAGGATCCCATTTTGCGGGAGTAGTGGGTCAAAGTATCGAGATCGATCTGAAAAAACTGTCCAGAGGCTATGCCGATAAAACAGTATACCAGGTTTCCAAAGCCCTTAACGGGCAAGCCAGTCTGGCTGAAAATGGCGTGGTTAAATTTAGCCCTGCTAAAGCAGGCCTGGCATCGTTCCAGTTTACCGTTACCGATGCAGCAGGAAGTTCATTTACAAGAACTATCAATATCGCAGCAGGATTATAAGACGACGGAATATTTCAAGATAAGGCAGAAAAAAAATGGAGCATCTGAACGATGCTCTATTTTTTTGCAGTCTTTTTGTCAATAACCATTTGTACCATATTCAGCAGCATTGGTAATGGCATCCAGTTGCGATTGCGGAATCGGCCGTACTTTGTGTTTGTTGTCGTCAAAGTTTGCGCCTACCGCAGGGTTTGTAGCCGATAAATACGCTTTAGTCAGCCTGCCAGTACGCTTTAGATCGTACCAGCGCCAGTGTTCACCGCTCAGTTCTCTTGCCCTTTCCTGCAAAATAAAGTCGACCGTCATGCTCGCCGGTGCAACTTCCATTGCAGCTTCATTGGCGGTAAGCGCCGCTCTTTTCCGGATCGTATTGACATAACCGGCAGCCTTAGTTTGATCGTTGTTGTATAACAACGCCGCTTCAGCGGCCACCAGGTAAATGTCACCCAGTCTTATGATAGGGATATCCCCCATCCAGAATTGATTCGACTGTACGTACATCTTTGCTGAATATTTCCGCATGGCCGGAAACATATTCGTCAGGTTCACCTCAGTTGCAGGAATCGAAGCTGCTGATTTATAGTTGCCGGTAACGGGATCAAAAAGATCGCTGGGGTCCGCAACCAGCATGGGCATCATCGATTTCGTAGCTGCATCAATGGTCCAGTTTGGCGTAAAAACTGCTAATCCCACATCGTTGGCCATATTTCTTTGTTCTTCCAGTTGCTGGGTACCAAACAATCCTACGTAAGGTCCGGTAGTACCTAAAATCGTTTTGCCTACTACTGAGGCATCTTTTTGATAGGTAGTGGCGAGTGCCTGTGTGATCAGCTTGTCGGCATTGGCATAAAACTTATAGGTAAATGTCTCTGCAAAGCGCGTATCTACGGTAGTAGCGCTTGGTTCGAACACCGTGGTCAGCAGATATTTTGAAGGTTTATACAATTTAGAATTGGATCTGCCATATAGAATACTGGTTTCCCTGGTACCCCATTCTGCGCCCCTACCACCCAGATCCGGCAAATAGTACTGGCGGGTACGCCCTCTGTTGAAACCTTCCGGGTTCTGTCCTGTGATATCTACCGCCTGCAGAAACAGCGATTCTGTATTGTTCTTGTTGTTGGCGCCATCCCATAGTTTAGAAAAGCCTGATCGCTGTGCATCACTGAGGTACAAAGCGCAGCCATATTGACCTTGCTTGCTGATCAGTTCTTCGGCTGCGTCCAGCGCCAGCTTGGCGTATTCCTCCTTTTCACCCAATCGGGTCCTTTGCAGATATACCTTAGCCAGCAAGGCGTAAGCTGCCTTTTTGCTGGCCCTGCCTCTTAAGCTCTGTGTGATCGGTAAATTCTCAGTGGCAAATTTAAGGTCGGCAATGATCAGGTCATAAAACTCCTGTTCTGTACTGCGTTTTGGTGTGGTATTGGTACCTGTTTCAATGGGCGACCTGGTTTCTAAGGTTACGCCGCCGAATTGTTCCACCAGATTAAAATTGGCATAAGCCCGAATAAAGTGGGCTTCAGCAACTTTCGCGCTGAGCTCTGCCGGGTTGTCATATCCCTTAACCGTTTTCGCAGACTCGATTGCGGTATTGCAATAATTTGCAATGGCATAAAACCCATTCCAGATAACCCTTACTGTTCCGTTCGTGGTGTTCAGCGCATTGTCGTACGTACCAAAACCATCACTGTTCTGATAGTTTACCCAACTGTCTGTTCCACCTTCTGTTGGCCCGACGAAATCAACTTTACCCTGAAAAAAATACAAATCGGCATAGCAGGAGTTGATCAGTCCTTCAAAGCCAACCTTGTTCCCATACGCCGTTTCTACCGATTGTGTACCCGGATTGTACTCATCTAGCTTACAGGCAGTGCCCAGCAAGCCCAAGGTCAGGAACAGCAAGCCGGTTTTTTTATATAGATTATTCATGTTTGATAGATTTATGGTTAAAATGAAGCATTCAGGCCGAAAACAATCTGTTTAAATAAAGGAAAGGTATCTGCCCCTCCGGTTTCCGGATCAACATCCCTTAGCAGCTTACTTTTAGCATAGATGAAGGGATTATAAGCCGTGCCATATATCCGCAATTTTGATAAGCCTATTTTCTTGCCAAAATCGGATGGGACGGTATAGCCCAGGGTGATGTTCTTGATTTTCATATAGGAACCATCAACAATTGACAAGGACGACTGAACAGTTGTATTGATACCGGGGGTAGTCTGGTGAGGCTGAGGAAAATCATTCGTTGGATTGTTCGGTGTCCAGTAATTGTAAGATTCCGGTTGCGCGAGCCGGTTATAGTAACCCAGAATGGGCGCGTCGATGTATTGTCCATACCGCATCAGCATATAAATGGTCAGATCGAAGCCTTTATAGGCAAAAGTATTCTGGAAACCCATGGTCCATACGGGGTTAGTCTGCCCGATGAGCATCCTGTCGGCCGCCCCATAGGTATGCACGCCATTATCAGAAATGCCATTCGCATCCACTCTGGGTACAGTCGCTATTTTAATATCCCCAGGCCTGGCACCATATTTTGTTGCTTCCGCTTCCTCCCCGAGCTGCCAGATGCCGATCTTTTTGTACCCATAAATATTGAACAATGGCTCGCCAAAAAACAGGCCTTCAGAGACCAGTTCAGTGGGCGACAATGAATTACCCAGATCGATACTCACCAGTTTTTCTTTATACCTGGTATAGGTGAAGGCAGAACTCCATTGAAAATCTTCGCCCACTATATTCTTGCTGTTAATGGCCAGCTCTAATCCTCGGTTCTGCGTGTTGGCAATATTGGAAACGATTAGATAGGGATTTTTCGCATCATAGCCGCCGGAAGTAAATGGCAGCTTCCTGTTGTATAAAACACCATCAGTTTTGGTAGCATACCAGTCTGCATTCAGCTCAATCCGGTTTCCGAAAAGCAAGGCATCCAATCCGATGTTGGTACTTTCAGGTGTTTCCCAGGTCAGGTCCGGATTGGCCAGGGTTTGTTTCAGCACATAAGTGGGCAGTACGGTTGACCCGCCCAGCGTGAGGGGTGTGCCTGCTTTATTTTCAACCTGGGTGGTTTGTGAATTACGAGGTATGGTTGCTAAGCCTGACCGGCCCCATCCCAGCCTTAACTTCAGGTTACTCAGCCAGGATTTGGTGCTTTCCATGAAATCTTCTTCAGTAATTACCCATGCGGCTGCAAAAGAAGGAAAGGTTGCCCATTTCCTGGTAAGCACGGAAGCGCCGTCCCACCTTACCGACGCCGTTAACAGGTACTTACTTTTGTAATTATAGTTGAGCCGGCCCGCAAATGCCAGCCAGGACTGATCGCTATAAGAAGACCCATAGGAGGTCACGTTTTTTAAGCCGCCCATGTTATAGAAGATATATTCATCATAGTCGAGTCCATCCCCACCTACAAAAGCAGCTTCGTCTTTAATTTTCCGCATGGAGGTAATCCCTGTAACCGTAAATTGATGATCCTGTTTCAGCGTAAAATTGTAATTGATTGTATTTTCCCAGACCAGATCCTGACCTAAGTCAGTTTCGTAAAGTGCTTCCTTGGTATTCCTTCCCTCTGACGCCAGGTTAAAAGAGCGTTCATTTGCAAATGTTCCATGGCGGGAAGACCTGAATGTCGCCCCGAAATTGGAGCGGACGGTCAGGTTATCTAATAGGGTGAGTTCCAGGTAAGGGTTAGCCACCAGGTAAAAGTCTTTGTTGCTGTCCACCCATACACCAGGTGCCAGATTGGCCAGCGGGCTCACCGTACCTGCGGCTCTGGTAAAAGGGTACAGGTTGATGGAGCCGTCAGGGAGATAAGGTTTTCCTGCCGGGGCAATACTATAAGCCTGATTGACCCTGCTGTTCGTACTGTTGCCGTTCGACCAGTTGACGGTCGTTTGTACCCCTGCTTTGATAAATTTATTGAAGCGGATATCGATCCCCCCCCTTCCATTGTACGATCTGGTCTGGGCATT
>CBFGNP010000422.1:0-4705 GCA_965650095.1 uncultured Pedobacter sp.
CCCCTTTCAGACGGAAGAACAAAGAAACATCCTTTAACAGAGTTTTTTCCTGTTTCCATGGGCCATTCAGCTGCATTAAACCTGCTTCCTTTCAATGGCTCAGGAGATGTTACGGCCTGCATCCATGCCCGGGGCCTGGCCATGCAGCCAGCTGCATCGATGCAGCTTCATCAACATGAGCCCATTACTTTTTATCCATTTAACCATAATTAAATAACCAAATAAATAAACAGCACGAGATAATCAAATCATTTTACCACTTAACCGAAACCACATGACTGCTGACTTCAAACCACTAAGTAAACTAAACATCTTTTCAGCCAAGGGTATCCAAATGCGGACTTTCCACATTACATGGGTTACCTTCTTCTTCTGCTTTTTTGGTTGGTTCGGCGTTGCGCCATTAATGCCGCTGATTCGAGAGCAGCTGCATTTGAGTAAAGATCAGATTGGAAACATCATCATTGCTTCCGTCTCTGCTACCATTATTGCCCGTTTAATCGTTGGAAAACTTTGCGACACCTTAGGTCCCCGCTTATCTTATACCCTATTGCTTGTAGCAGGCTCCATTCCTGTGATGTGCATAGGTCTTAGTAACAGCTACGAAAGCTTTTTACTGTTCAGGTTTATCATCGGCATCATAGGCGCTTCATTTGTGATCACGCAATTCCATACCTCGATGATGTTTGCCCCGAATGTAGTGGGTACAGCTAATGCGGTTACGGGTGGCTGGGGCAATCTCGGCGGCGGAGTTACCCAATTGATTATGCCACTTATTGCAGCTGGTTTTGCGGGGCTGGGCTTTGTTAGCACGGCCGACTCCTGGCGCCTGGCTATGGTGGTTCCGGGAATGATCCTATTGATCATGGCTTTCATTTATTACAAATGCACAAAAGACACGCCTGCAGGGAATTTTAAAGATCTGGAAAAGACCACAGTTAAATCTGCAAAAAAAGGCTCGTTTATAAGCGCGCTGAAAGACTACCGCACCTGGGTATTGGCCCTTGCTTACGCAGCCTGCTTTGGAATAGAAATTACGGTAGACAATGTGGCGGCTACCTTTTTTACCGATCAGTTCGGTGCCTCTATGATCATGGCCGGCGCCATGGCCAGCATATTTGGTGGCATGAACCTGTTTGCCCGGGCACTCGGAGGCTTTGTGAGTGATAAAGTTGGTAAATCATACGGACTGCGGGGCAAAGGTATCCTCCTTGGGGGTTTACTGGTCCTGGAAGGCTTGGGAATCAGTCTTTTCGCACAATCCCATACTTTAACCATGGCCATCATTGCCATGCTCTTTTTTGCACTTTTCCTTAAAATGGCCAACGGTGGAACTTACGGTATTGTTCCTTTTATCAACAAACACTCCATTGGAACGGTAAGTGGCATTGTAGGAGCCGGCGGTAACATAGGCGCCATGCTGGTCGGCTTTCTGTTTAAGTCGGAGCACCTTACCTACGCAGACGCTTTTCACTATATCGGCATTGGTGTTGCCGTAATCGGCGCGATTGTCTTTATCACGAAATTCCAGGTTAAAGGTGTAGAAAAGACCGAAACCCTGAAACCAGAACTTTTACAAGCTTAAAAATTCCTATTAAATATGCCAGCGCACACCAATCATACATTTACCAGTACCTGCTGCTATTGCGGGGTGGGCTGTGGCGTAAAAATAACGCTGGATAAAAACCAGAACATCGCTGTTGAAGGAGATAAGGATCATCCGGTAAACCATGGCATGCTTTGCAGCAAAGGACTTAACCTTCAATATACGGTAAACGACAAAACCGACCGCTTACTTTATCCTCAGATGCGATACAGTAAGAGCATGCCCTTACAAAGGGTTAGCTGGGATGATGCGTTAAACCGGACAGCTGCGGTGTTTAAGACTTTTATTGACAAATATGGCCCGGATTCGGTGGCTTTTTATGCATCCGGGCAGTGCCTGACGGAAGAGTATTATGTGATCAACAAGCTGATTAAAGGCTTTATTGGCAGCAACAATATAGATACCAACTCACGTTTGTGCATGAGCAGCGCGGTTACGGCTTATAAAATGGCCTTGGGAGAAGACAGTGTGCCCATTTGCTACGACGACATAGAATTAGCCGATTGCTTTTTTATCACTGGGGCCAATCCGGCATGGTGCCATCCCATCCTGTGGAGACGCATAGAGGCACATAAAACTGCGAATCCGGATGTTAAGCTGATCATTGCAGATCCAAGGGTAACAGATTCATGCGGGCTTGCTGATCTGCACCTGCAAATCAATCCGGGCACAGATGTTACCCTGAACCACGCCATTGGCAGGGCACTCATTGAACGCGGCGCCATAGATATAGACTTCATTAACCAGCGTACAGAGGGTTTTGAGGCTTACCAGCGGCGGGTATTTGCAAGAACCCTGGCAGAGTCTGCCCTCATCTGTGGCATTACAGTAACCGAAATAGAACTGGCAGCAAGCTATATTGCCAGTGCGAAGGGCTTTTTAACCCTATGGACCATGGGCCTGAACCAAAGTTCTATTGGGGTAAACAAAAACCTGAGCCTGATTAACCTGAACCTGATTACCGGGCACATTGGAAAACCGGGCTCCGGACCATTCTCCCTAACGGGACAACCTAATGCCATGGGTGGTCGTGAAGTTGGCGGCCTGTCAAATTTGTTACCTGCACACCGCGATCTGAGCAATGCGGCACACCGGTTGGAGGTAGAGAAATTCTGGGGTGGAACCACCATTTCAGATAAAGCGGGACTTACTGCAACCGAAATGTT
Source organism: uncultured Pedobacter sp. (assembly GCA_965650095.1). Taxonomy (GTDB): domain Bacteria; phylum Bacteroidota; class Bacteroidia; order Sphingobacteriales; family Sphingobacteriaceae; genus Pedobacter. The sequence continues at coordinate 2,773 of CBFGNP010000422.1, forward strand.
TGAGGCCCTGAATGATGGACGCCTGAAAGCCATCTGGATCCTATGTACCAATCCTATAACCAGTTTACCCAATGCCCGTTTTGCAGAACAGGCCTTAAAAAAAGCAAAATTTGTCGTCGTTCAGGAAATCACAGACAAAGCCGAAACGCTGGCTTTTGCAGATGTGATCCTGCCTGCGGCAGCATGGACGGAAAAGGAAGGGACAATGACCAACTCTGAAAGAAGGATCAGTCACCTTAAAAAAGTGATCAATCCGCCTGGAGAAGCTTTACCGGATGCAGAGATCATCTGCCGCTTTGCGACAAAGATGGGCTATAAAGGCTTTGAGTACAAGTGCATGGAAGACATTTACAAGGAACACGCAAAGCTTACCTACAAGTCCAGCATCAATATAAACGGACTCGATTACAAACAGATAGACGAGCTTAAAACCATACAATGGCCTTATAATAAAAAGGCGGGAAGCGGCACAAAAAGGCTATTCACCAATCATCTATTTCATACTGCTTCTAAAAAAGCGAAAATACACAGCCCTTCTGATGAACTGACCAGCGAGCTTCCTGATGAAGACTTCCCTTTTATTTTAACCACGGGAAGGGTGCGCGACCAGTGGCATACCATGTCAAAAACCGGCAAAGTAAGCAAACTGAAACAGCACATTAAACATGCCTTCCTGGAAATTCATCCTGCCGATGCAGATTTACTGAACATTGAGGAGGATCAGGTGCTGGTGGTCAGGTCCAGACGCGGAGAGGTGCAGGTAAAAGCAAAAGTATCCGCAACGATAAAGCAGGGCGTGGTATTTCTTCCGATGCACTGGGGAAAAATTCTGGGCAGCGATCTGAACCGCGCAAATAATTTGACCAGTACCCTGGTTGATCCGACATCAAAAGAACCAGACTTCAAATATTGTGCGGTCAGTATAGAAAAATACAAAAAGGATTTCCAGCGGATCGTGGTGATCGGCGCAGGTGCGGGAGCCCATGGCTTTGTGCGCTCGTACCGGGAAATTAACCAGGACGACCAGATCACCGTTTTCAGCAAGGAAACCTTCCGTTCTATAACCGGGTAATGCTGCCCGATTACATCAGTGGAACCCAGAAATGGGAACAACTTGTAAAAATGAACGATGAGGAAGAGCCCGGATATAACATCAGGCATTTAAGAGGAGTCGGGGTTGAAAAAATCAACAGGGAGAAAAAGTACGTGACTGATGTTACCGGCCGAAAAACCCCTTATGATGTGTTAATCCTGTCGACCGGCAGCAGGGCTACCTTGCCAAAAAATGCGCCTTCCCTACCTGGCATCTTTACCATGCGCAACCGGAGTGATGCGGACAGCTTTAAAAAGCACATTCCTAAAAATGCCCATGTTGTGGTGGTTGGGGGTGGCTTGCTGGGCCTTGAAATGGCCGCTTCTCTGCGAGAAATTGGTGTACGCATTACCATTGTACAGCGCGTTTCCAGATTCCTGAACAGGCAGCTGGACCCTTTGGGCAGCCAGCTTTTGCACGAAGAGATGGCCGATCAGGGCTGTGACATTTATTACAACGATGAGGTACAGCTGTATTACGGGCGCTCAAAACTCACCGGAATTGAGCTGAAAAGTGGTAGAAGGATCAACTGCGACGCCGTAATCTTGGCCATTGGCACCACACCGAACATCGAGCTGGCCCGGGAATGCGGGCTGGATTGTAAACGTGGCGTACTGGTCAATGAGCGACTGCAAACCAGTGATCCGGATATTTATGCCATCGGCGAAATTGCAGAGTTTGAAGGGACACTTTATGGAATCACAGCAGCAGCAGAACAGCAGGCCGCTGTAGTGGCCAAATTTCATAATGGTGATATCAGCACCTATTACCAGGGCAGCCTGTTTATGAACATCATCAAGATCCATGGATTTGACCTCTGCAGCATCGGGCTGGCAGAAT
>CBFGNP010000423.1:0-4688 GCA_965650095.1 uncultured Pedobacter sp.
TTATTCATTATTTTAGCTAAAATTGAAAGGCTTTTGAAAAGAACTACATTTATCTGCATAGCTTATTTTCTGTTTTCAACAGGCTGTCTGCAAGCACAGTCGATCTACTTTGATAATTACCAGACTAATGACGGCCTTTCCAACAATACCGTAACCTGCATCACGCAAGACCAACAGGGGTTTTTATGGTTCGGGAGCAGGAATGGCTTAAACCGCTTCGACGGCCATCGCTTCAAGGTATTCAAGCACAATGTTGCAGACTCACTTGGTATAGGCAGCTCTTCAATTCTTCAGCTGCTCACCGACAGCAAAGGTAGGATGTGGGTAGGTACCACCCGGGGAGCATATTTATATGACCCGGTAAAAGAGAACTTCAAACTCATCAACCAGATCCCTTTGGGAGAGGTGAGTTTTATAAAAGAGTCTGGTGGTTTTATCTGGCTAGTTTCTAACAGTAAACTGTATAAATATGGGCTTACCGATTCAAAAGTGTTACCAGTCAAGTATGATAGAGGTAACATCATCGCAGTGACGACGAACGAAAAAGCCCAGCTCTGGATAACAAGTGACAGAAGTTCCATACAGCGATATGATACAAAGCAAAAAATCTTCGTTGACATCGACCTGCAGCATACACAAAAAGACATGCTATCCGGCATCAGGACGGTTTACGGCATAGACGACTCTCTTTTAATAATAGGAACGACCAGCACGGCATATTTGTTAGATGTGAAACTTGGAAAGCTAACTGACTTATTTTCAAATTGGTACCCTAAGCGCACCATCCATATCAATACAATTGCACAACATTCAAAATCACTATTCTGGCTGGGGACTGAAACGGGGATCTATACTTTTGATCTTCGTACAGCAAGCATTAAGCATATCAAAAAAGATGTACTAAATCCTTTTTCGATATCCGATAATGTAATTTTAGATTTTTACAAGGACAGAGAAGGCAGTACATGGATAGGAACCTTTTTTGGTGGACTAAACCAATACACCAATCAGTTTGATAACTTCAAAAAATATGCATCCAATTTTGGAAAGTCAGCCTTATCAGGAAATATCATACATGAAATCTGTAAGGATAAATACGGAAATCTTTGGGTAGGAACTGAGGATGGTGGACTAAATAAGATTGATCATAAATCGGGAGCAGTCCAGCATTTTATTGCTGATGGCAAAGTGGGGAGTATCACCTACAACAACGTTCATGGCCTGGCTGCGGTCGGTGATGAACTGTGGCTGGGCTCTACAACCCATGGACTTGACATCCTCAATATTAAAACCGGAAAGGTAAAACGCCATTATGACACCATCGGCGAGGGCCTTCTGAAAAGTACATTTGTTGTCTGCCTCTATAAAACAAGAGCCAACAGCATGTTGGTAGGAACCAGCCGGGGCCTGTTCAAATACGACAGAAAAAACGATTGTTTTAAACTCCTTCCGCTCAAATCTGCATGGGTGCAGGGCATTTATGAAGATGCAGATGGAGTATTGTGGGTGAACACCTATGGCAGCGGCGTTTATATCTATGATCCATCACTTGGAACTGTACGCCATTTATATTCCAGGCACCGCAAATCCCGCACATTAATAAACAATTATGTAAACGGGCTGTTTGAGGACAGCAAAAACAACATATGGCTGTGCACTGAAGGGGGGCTGTCAAAATATCGGCGAGATGGCCGTTTCACCAGTTACCTGACCGAAACGGGCCTCCCATCCAATCAGATATTTAAAGTTTTGGAAGACAATGATCATAACATATGGATCTCCACGAGCAAAGGTCTGGTGAGGCTGGAAAAGACAAATCCTAAAGGGACGATCTTTAAGACCAGGGATGGTCTTCCTACAGATCAGTTCAATTATAATTCTGCCTTTAAAGACACGGATGGGACTTTGTATTTTGGCACCACCAAGGGAATGGTTAGTTTTAACCCTGAAAAGTCTATCAAAAATCGTTTTGTACCACCGGTATTTATCAGCAACATACAATTCGATAATGCGGATGTAACAGTAAAGGAAGACGGAATTTTAAAGCAATCCATCTCCCTATCTAATGAGCTCAGACTTACTTATGACAACTCGAATATCAACCTCAACATCGCTGCTTTAAGTTATGTATCGCCCGAGCGCAACACATACCGATATATCATGGAGGGATATGATAAGGGCTGGACTGAAATTATGGGCAACCAGAAAATCTATTACAATAAACTCCCTCCCGGAACCTATACATTTAAGTTTAGTGGAACCAATAATAATGGTGTCTGGAATAATAAGGCAAAAGAACTTCGCATCATCGTTCAGCCACCCTGGTGGTTTTCAATTTGGGCATACACCTTGTATGCACTGATATTCGGAACCATCATCCTTCTGGTGCTGAGATATTATCTCCTATTATTGAAAGCCAACAATACACGGGAAATGGAGATCTATGAGCGAAAAAAAGAACAGGAAGTATACAATCTCAAACTCGAGTTCTTTACCAATCTGGCGCACGAAATAAAAACACCCCTAACGCTGATCAAAATGCCACTGGAAAACATTATCAGCAGTCAAAAGTTCCTGGACAAAGAAACGATTAAGGATCTTGCACTGATAGAAAAAAACACCTCGAGGATTATTTATCTTACCAATGAATTGTTAGACTTTAGAAAAGCAGAAACGAACAACATGAGCCTTATTTTTACTAAAACGGATATCAATGGATTGTTGTCTGAAGTATTCCACAACCTGAGCTATCTGGCAAAGGACAAACAATTGCAATATGACCTTTCATTGCCCCGCATCACGCTGATCGCCATGGTCGACGAAGAAGCGATGAGAAAAATATTGACCAACCTGACACACAATGCTATTAAGTATGCGAAGAAAGAAGTTAGCCTTACACTTTTGCCGTTTAATAGTGATGACAATATGTTTAATATTGAATTTAAAAATGACGGGGAAATCATACCGATTGAAAAAAAGGAACAAATATTTCAACCCTTCTATAGGCTTAATGAAGATAAAGATACTGGAACGGGTATTGGATTATCGCTTTCGCGTTCCCTGGTAGAGTTGCACAAAGGCACCTTAACACTGGTTCAGGCTGAAGCAGACAGGAATCTTTTCCTGTTGTCTATTCCCATTATACAGGATCAGGCGCTTGACATCAGGCCGTCCCGGGATGAAAGCGCTGAAGACGAAAATCAAGATTTCAATGATTGGAAGGACGACAGGACTACGGAAAAGCCCATCATTCTTCTGGTCGAAGATAACCATGAGATATTGGCTTACCTGAATAAGGAATTGAAAGCCGATTATCGTGTTTTGAGGGCAGCGCACGGAGCGGAGGCCCTTGATGTGCTGGATAGCAACAACATACATCTCGTGATCACCGACGTTATGATGCCTGTATTGGATGGCATTGCCTTGTGCAAACGCATCAAGACAGATATCCTTTACAGCCATATTCCAGTGATTTTCCTGACTGCTAAAAATGCATTAAATGCAAAAATACAGGGCCTGGAGACCGGTGCTGATGCCTACATTGAAAAACCATTTTCTATAAAACATCTGATGGTGCAGATGCGCAATATTCTGCACAATAGAAAAATCATCAAAAACTATTTCATAAACGCTCCTGCTTCCAATTTAACAGAAATCACAGTTTCCTCACCGGATAAAGATTTCATCGGCCACCTCAATAGCATTATTTATAACAACATTTCAGACGTTGAGCTAAATGTAGATGAGTTGGCAAAATTGATGAACATGAGCCGACCTACCCTTTACAGAAAGATCAAGGGGCTTTCCGACTTAACACCTAACGAACTCATCAATATATCCAGACTTAAAAAAGCAGCAGAACTTTTATCCCAGAAGATGTATAATATTACACAAGTTGCAACTATTGTGGGGTATTCGGTTCAATCGAACTTCTCCAGGGATTTCCACAAACACTATGGTATGTCCCCAAGTGTATATATCGCTAAAAAGGTAAACGATGCTTAGATATCTGTTGTACTAAAGTCCTGCTATTTTAAAGTTGGCCCATGCACCACTAACTTACCGTCTTTGCTCACCTCCATCCTATCTATAAACACCAGCCTTTGGTGCCCTGTAGCTTTGGTACGCCCATGATATACGCAAAGCATTTCTTTACCGTCTGGCGTGTAGATCATACTATTGTGGCCAGTTCCCGTTACCTCACCATTCTTTTGTAAAACAGGATTATTAGCGGCTTTTTTAAACGGCCCTAGTGGATGCTTTGAAGTCGCATATCCTATTGCATAGTTCTGTCCGTCAAAGTTGTTTGCCGAGTACATGATGTAATAAATTTCCCCTTTTCTGAAAATATACGAACCTTCCGTCCATCTCCTGTTCACTTCCCTGGATGTTACTGAACGGCTTTCCCATTCTTCTTTCAAGTTTCCCATTTTTACCGGCGGTCGAAGCAACAGAACAGGTTCGCCTATTACAGCTGAAAAATCAGGCTTAAGTTCTACCCCATAGATCCAGCTTTCTTCCACCTCATCATACCATCCTTTTTTCTTTGCCCAAGTTGCAGCTTCACTTTTTACCGGGTGTTTGTAGCAGCATCTCGAATAGTATAAATAGGTTTTACCATTTTCAAACCACAGATTAGCATCTATGACAGGATATCCCGGATCAAAAATAGGGCGGCTGTTTATATC
>CBFGNP010000424.1:0-4654 GCA_965650095.1 uncultured Pedobacter sp.
CGAACTGCTCTACCAGTTCCTCAGACTTCTTGTCTTCTTCTGTTTTTTCTATGGTAAGTTCCGGCTCAGCTTTCTGTGGCAATTCAATCGGCGGACTAACCACCAACGGGGGTGTCATTACATTTACAGCTGGTGTAAATACTGGCACAGCCTCTTCATCTGGCTCTCTTTCTTCAAATCTTGAAGGGGTGATGACGATGTTCTGCTCTTGTTTGCGCTGGCGCCCCAATTTATCGTTCAGGGTAAATTCGACAGGTTCCGAACGAAACTCGCTTTCCAACTCGATATTTTCAGGCACATCAGGTATGATGGCTTCCTCATTCTTTTTGCGTTCGGGAATTTTAAAATCAATGTTATAGGCTATGATCAATACAGTTAATGCTAAGAAGGCAATAAGCCCCCCTACTCCTGCAACACCAATTTGCGCTACCAAAAGCTTGTTGGTCCAGTAACCAAATTCGCCTTCCAGATAATGCGGCGTATTGGAAACAAAAGCATGTACAAAACCAAGTGTTAAAGACGTGAACAGCAAGAAAAATAAGCTATAGCCGAGTGTTTTTTCAATGGCGAAAATTTTAACCTTAAACAGCAACCGGTAGCCGATGACGAAAAATACAAACACAAATAAAAATGACGCCAGCCCAAACCATTCATAAATAAACTGGTGTGAAAGTAAAGCACCGATCTTACCCAGCCAGTTTTGCACAACCGGCGGAATATTTACCTGCTGAAGTTCCTCATAAGTTTTAAAAAGATTACTCCAGCCTCCGTTGGCATCTATTACATAACTATGATCTTCCTGCCAGGTAAATAAATAGGAAGTGAAGGCAATAAGGAAATAAAGCGACAGTATTAAGAACACCAGGCCTATGATCTTAAATAGCCGTCCGTCCTGAAAATCGAAACGAGGTAATATCTCTGTTCTTTCTTTGAATGGTCTGGCAGCAGATGATCTTGAGCTTTGTTTTTCTCCCCCTTCATTTTTAAATGAATTGGACTTAAATTGGTTTCCCCTTACCGACATCTTTAATAGAGTTTTTAATAATTAACAAACTTAGATAAACTGTACAAGCATTCCTGAACAATTTTAAAAAAAAATCAAGTTACGGATATTTGCTGCAGCCGATGGCATCCATTTGCCTATATTAAATTATTTAACCACTTTTAACCAAAATTTAATAGGAGACATGGCGAATCTTGAAACATTAATTGAAACGGGCAGCAGGCAGGATATTTTTGATCTTTTAACCAAAGACCCAACCCTGGCCAGTAAAGACACCAGTCACGGTATCTCACCAATTCTATTGGCTTGCTATTATAAAAAGCCTGAGGTTGCGTCCTTAATTGCTAATTTTTCTAACCACATCACCTTGTTTGAAGCCTGTGCATTGGGCAGACAGGAAGAAACGGACTTACTGACCGAAAAGAATCCGGCGGCGATTAACTCCTATTCGAAAGATGGATTTACAGCGCTCGGGCTTGCCGCTTATTTTGGTTATGAGGAGATCGCTAAACTGCTGGTTTCACGAGGCGCGGATGTAAATATCCCAGCCAATAATGGTTTCAATGTTTTCCCTATACATTCTGCCGTGGCTTCCGGCAACCACGCAATCACTAAATTGCTGATCCAGGCAGGAGCAAATATAAATGTAACACAGCAAGCTGGTTTTACGCCACTTCATGCCGCGGCACAGCTTGGCGATATTGAATTGATCATATTGTTACTGGAGCATGCAGCTGAAGTAGATATACGCATGGAAGGCGGGAAACTGCCGGCAGACCTGGCCAGGGAAAGAGGCTTTGATGAAATAGCAGAGATCCTTAAGGTTTAAACATCCCAGATGCGCATTCTGATCTTCTTGATATAGTGCCGGACATCTAGTACCAATGCAGCGAGGATATAAAATACGATAGGAAAACCTACCGCCAGGAATGACGAATAGATAAAAAACAACCTGATCTTGCTGATCGACATATTTAACCGCTCTGCAAGATAAGTACATACTCCAAAGCTCTGTTTTTCAAAAAAGGTAATGATCCGCTGGAACATGCTATTTTTTTAAGATTTTAATTCCTATACCACAATTTAAGCATTTTTTTTGACTACAGTAGCATTTATTTAATTGAAGCAAAGCCTGCGAGGTAAGTGCACTCTTCGGTCTGACCCCTGCGCTTACATATTGGCTCACAATAGAATTGGCTTCGGCGGGCATTTTTTCCAGTAAATCAATTGCCCGCTCCATTAGCCGGGGCTGATCAGTATATTTCCCATAGGCACATAAAAACAGGCAAACGGTGTTAATGATGATGTGATGAATGGACTGAAGGCCTGGCTGAATAACAACATGCCGGGCCTTTTTATTAAAATGATAATGAGTTTTCCAATACTTATCTACCGGAAGATCATTAAAAAGCACATACAGATCAGAAAGAGACCGGGCGTCCAATACTTTTGAGAACAGGTGATTTGATTTCTGAATCAGAGCCGCAAACTGTGCAAGCCGGACAGTGGGGAAATTTTGTGGCCGCATTCTCAGGAACTTCCATAAGGCCCGATCAATGGAAATTAACCTATACTTCCGCTTTAAGAAATAATATTCGGTCTGCAGCTGTTTCGGATAATCTTCAAGGAAGGGCTGGTTCAGGAATCCGGCCTGTCCGAATAGAAGTGCCGCTATCTGCACAGGGTTGTCTTTGTGTTTGGAAAAAATATGATTTGGCAATGCATCTGCCAACAGTTCAAACGGCAGGGCATTCACTTTAAAGCCAAAGCTTCTGGCCATAAAGTAATAAAATGTCTGATCCCAGTCTCCCTGGCACTCATTGAGTTTATGAAGAACCTCTACCGATCTTTCCTCGAAACGTTCGATCACTACCCTCGATAAGAAGCCATCAATCACAATCTGATCCAGCCCGGGAACGTGCTTTTGACAAGGGAAAATGTTCACAGAATTGACAAGTTCATTGTAGTTAGATAGCAGTTGATCCGAAAACAGGTTTTCAAGAACCAATACCGGTACCGCACTCCCATTTGTCCGGCATATAGACCTATTGTGTTTATATACTACATGCAGGATAACTGAATCATAAAAGGAATCGTTCTGATGGCCATGAAGTAACCAATCGGAAGATTTTAAGTGGATTTCTACATGGCCTACCCAGGTAGTCTGATCAATAAGCAGCTTAGCTCCGATAAAATCGGGTCCGGCATGTTTATTTAATGTACCGGGGTGTATGACCTGCAGCGTTTTACCATCAGCACAAAAAAGCCTGGTGGTATTAAACAGCCGAAACTGCCATATAAAAGATAAAAAATGCTCATTAAGATCCATCTTTGTGAACTTAACGAAAAATGACTAATTAGACCACAAATTACAGCTGCGCTTTTCTGTTCTTGTGATTGGTGACGCAAAGATTAACCTAAATCAATTTTATTGATATGTCCTATTAAACGGGCAGATGTAAGTATCTGTTCCATTTCCTGTTGCAATTTCAAAGCTTCCTCCCTTGCCTTTTCCGCAAAGTCTTCACCCTGGCTGGCATAAATAATAGATCGGGCCGAATTTACAAGCAGACCGCATTCGCTGTTTAATCCATATTGACAAACATCTGCAAGACTTCCACCCTGTGCGCCGACACCAGGAACCAGCAAAAAGTTGTCAGGAGCCAGCCTTCTGATGTTCTTAAACTCTGCCCCTCTTGTTGCTCCAACCACATACATGAGCTGTTCGCTGTCTGCCCATTGCGAAGAGATGCGGATCACTTCTTCAAACAATTTACCTTCAGGCGTTTGGTGGAGTTGAAAATCACTGTGGCCAGCATTTGAAGTTAAGGCTAACAGGATGACCCATTTATTCTCGTGGTTCAAAAATGGTCCTACAGAATCCTTACCCATATAAGGTGCAACGGTAATGGCATCAAAACTCATTCCCGATTTTTCCTGATTAAAGAAGGCATCGGCATACATAGCTGAGGTATTCCCTATATCTCCCCTTTTTGCGTCAGCGATGGTAAAAATATCCTTTGGAATGTGCGCCCAGGTTTTAATTAAGCTATCCCATCCCTTTAATCCCATAGACTCAAAGAAAGCGGTATTCGGTTTGTAAGCAACACAAAGATCTTTTGTGGCATCGATGATCTGCTTATTAAATTCCAGCACCGGATTATCATATTTAAACAGGTGTTTCGGGATGTTTTCCATCACAGGATCAAGGCCAACACATAAAAAAGATTTTTTATTTTTAATTTGCTCAAATAGTTGTTTCTTATTCATCTGGGGGTAATTTTCGATGCAAAGATGCCAATTTCCGGGATGATTTATAGCCCTTTCCAAAACTTTTAATAGAAATTATTATAAACAATTTCAAGTTTTTCTTGGAGATTAGATTTCAAATACATACAATTGCAACATAATTCTCTAAAGTTTATCTGACCATTCCAGAAAATCTCATAAAATTTTGTTCTACAACGCCTTTTATAAACGCATTTTTTGCTTTGTTCAACTGATATCATTATGTGTTATTGCATCACAAACAACATATAATCGCTTAGCCCGATGAACTTCAATCAGTTAATTATGAAAATTATCTTTTTAAAAATTTCTCTACATCCATATAATGTTTAATAAAACAGAATTAAATGAAAAACTCACTGC
>CBFGNP010000425.1:0-4647 GCA_965650095.1 uncultured Pedobacter sp.
CGGCGTGCGCCTGCAGCATATAATACATCAGATATGCCCTCAGTCCGTAGGCTTCACCTTTCTGACGGTCATTGAACATCGTGTTCAACATTGGATCCTTGGTATCCCAGGTCACTTTATCCGCTTCAGCCAGAAATATGTTCAGGTACTGGATACCGGCCCTTGAATTCAGCCATTGATCAAGTGGATTAAAGGCAGCAGACCATTGCCCTGTGGCAATTTTCCTGTAATTATTATTGATATCATTGCTCACCGCATCATCTGTAGCCACATCATTGAATGACCATCCGTTTGTGGGAAGCCTGGTATAGCCGTTCAGCAATAATCCGTGGGCGAGCGCCGGTTCATCGTAAATATTATTGAAATCTCCGTTGTTCTGAGGAGCAGGCTCGGTAAATTTTTTACAACCCGAAAGTGTAAAAAGGAAACCTATAAATAGTATCGAAATTCTGTTCATCTTATCTATTATTTATTCAACTTAAAACATAGCCTTCACACCCAGGTTGTACAACCTGGTCTGAGGAGCCCCTCCAAAATTCATCTCCATAATTTCTCTCTCCTTTGCAATAGTCAAGAGGTTAAAACCGGAAACATAGATACCCAGTTCTTTGAACACTTTGCTTTTCAAGAGTTTATCTGACAACGCATAGGAAATCTGAACTTTTGATAGATCAAACCTGTCCGTGCTATACAACCAGAAATCAGATGTCCGGAAATTATTATCACCGTTCTGGGTGGTCAGCCGGGGAAAAGTGGCCGTATTTTTTGTCGCCTCTGTCCAGCGGTCACGTACCACTGAGGAATACTTATCACTTCCATTAACCCAGAAGTAATTGTCGCTTTTCACGGCTGAGCCTCCAAGACGTCCTGTTCCCAAAGCAAAAAATGTAAAGTTCTTCCATTTTGCAGTGAGGTTTAACCCAAGCGTTAATGGTGCTCCAAACCAACCTCCACGTCCCAGATAAACCTGATCTTCATTGTCAATGATCTTATCTCCATTCTGATCTTTGTACCTGATGTCACCAGGTGATAAAGTGGAACCAAATGCAGGTTTAGCCTGATTGATGCCATCCGCAGCCGCAACCTCACTTGCATCCATAAAAAATCCGTCACTTACGAGCCCCCATATTGCGTCAATGGGCTTGCCCTGACGGTATTGATAAACATCTTCGTAAGTTAATACATCAGCACGTTTTATCGCTTTCGTTGTATAATAACTACCTGAGGTACCAATTGTCCAGTCAACAGAACCGATACGTTTGTTGAAATTCAAATGAAAATCAACACCGGTCCGCTGATCGCCGTTGTAATTGCTGAAAGGAACAAATGAAGAATTAGGAAAACCCTGTGTGAAATAATTTGGGTACAATACGTTATTCTGTCCGATGATTCCGGATATGTTGTTCTTAAAAAAGTTTACCCCAAAGGCCAGTTGGTTTTTAAACATCGTTCCTTGCATGCCCAGGCTAACTTCTTTTCGTTGTGCAAATGTCAGGCTCATATTTGTTCCGCGACGTGAGTCTGTAGACTGCGTTCCTGTTCCATCATTCCATCCAAACCAGGTACCTCCAGTTGCAGTATAAATACTCTCATACGCAAAGTATTCGTCGAAGTCAAGATCGGTATTGAGTATACCCGCCGAAGCGGTAACTGTCAGATTGTCGATAAAAGACGCCGCTTTAAAGAAAGGCTCTTCGCTAATTCTCCAGCCAATGGAACCGGCTGGTGAAAATGCTACACGATTTCCTGGCGGCATTTTTGGTGAACGCACTACTGCACCGGTAAACTCCGCATAATATTTACGGCTAAAATTATAACTCAACTGCAAACCCAGGTTCGAATTCGTAACAGGCTGATAAACCTCAGACTGTGCCTGGCGATATGCCGTTCCCAGGAATACAGCGGAAATATTATGTTTGTTGTTTATAGAAGTATGATAATTTAACTGACTGGACAAGGAAATGGTCTGTCTATACCAGCTGTCAGCAATTGTTTGTACACCGGACTTAGTATCTTCTCCCCAGCGGGTCAAACCGGCAATAAGGTCCTTACCTGAATAGCTTGTCCAGCTTGGCTGATAAGTTGCATAACCGTTTCTAAAGCCTTGATTGTACCTGTTAAAATAATCGACCCCCATGCTTGCATTAAAGGCGAGCCCCTTTAATATCCCACTCAGATCTGCGTCTATTCCTGTGGTAAACTGAAATTCACGCTGTACGAAGTTGTTGTTACCACCTGCATAAACAGCAGCGAAAGGAGTGGTTTGATCCAGCTGGGTTCCCCCTAGAACATATTTTCCGTCAATAACATTAGCTGTATTTACCATGGCCCAGCTGGCATCGTCACTTTCCTCTAACAAACTCAATGGAATAAGTGGCGTAAACAAATTCGGGCGCAAGGTTGCCGCGCTAGCCCAGTAATTGGTATTTACACCTCCACCATTTGAGAATACCGCACTCGCATCTACTCTTGCTTTTAGTGCCTTTGTGAGCTGCATATCAACATTACCGCGGATGTTAAAACGATTCGACCTGCCATTTGCTTTAGCTTCCCCAAAATTTAAGAGAGAACCTGTAGAATTAAACCCAACATTTGTATAGTAGCGGGCCTTCTCGTTGCCGCCATAGATCTCCGCGACTGCGTCGTATCTTCCATAGCTATTCTTGAGATACTCCGATGAATAATAATCCACATTTGGATAACGATAAGGGTTTCCGCTGGAATGATTATAAATACTCTCAGCGGTATAAGTGGGTGCCAGCCCATCATTCACCAGCGCTTCATTATATAATGTCATGTATTCTGAAGAACCAAGATAGCCCGGAAATCTCTTGGGAGCATTTACGCCCGCATTGCTCCGGAATGTGATCTTCTGTTTAGAACTGATACCCCGCTTGGTAGATACCAGAATTACTCCTTTTGCACCCCGGCTTCCATAAAGTGCTATAGCAGAGGCACTCTTTAAAAACGTAATCTGATCAATCTCATTGGGCGTAATGCTGGTCAGATCACGCGGGACACCGTCGACCAATATCAAAGCGCTATTCATCCCCCACAGGTTATTGCCATTGAAACCTGGCGCAAAAGCTTCCAGACCTTCCAGGCCATAAGTCATGTAGTTTTTCTCGAAGAGCTGCGAAACGCTCACATTAGACACTCCGGGAGGAAGATCTCTTTCATCAACCTTTGTAAATCCGAGCGGAATTATCCTGTCTTCAGGACTTAATATGATCTGCTTCAAATCGGGCGTGGCTACAATAGTGGAACTTTTGTAACCTGAAGCAGTTACGGTTATGGTTGTATTAGCTGGCAGCAATACTGAAAATGCGCCCGATTGATTGGCGATGACCATTAGGCTGTCTGCTTCATAACTTAGGGCTACTCCTTTTATTGGTTCCCCGTTTACCCCACGGACAATGGCGTTTATAGATATTTTATCCGCATCCTGACCCTTAATTACGCCAGCATATAACGTAAGTAAGATGCAAAAGGCCAGTGCTTTTTTTATGTATTTCATCATTCTTGTCTTAAATTATCTGATTCATTAATCATGGATTTCCTTACCATCCAGGGTTTTGAAAAAACTCTGGATAAATATTAACATCAGCTCTCTTCAATGGCAGCCAATAATGCTTTTCACTAAACTGGCGTTGCAAAATTGTACGTTCACGATAGTTAACGACTTTATTAAGTTTTGTATCGGTAGCCGGATTCAATGGGACAGCGCGATCAAACTCCGCTGCTGTTTTCAGCGTGTAAGGTACCTCAGCCAATAACCGCCAACGGCGGAGGTCGTTGAAACGGTGTCC
The DNA here is from genome assembly GCA_965650095.1 of uncultured Pedobacter sp. Taxonomy (GTDB): domain Bacteria; phylum Bacteroidota; class Bacteroidia; order Sphingobacteriales; family Sphingobacteriaceae; genus Pedobacter. Next base: position 3,810 of record CBFGNP010000425.1, read on the forward strand.
TTCGAAAGCAAGTTCAACTGCACGTTCGCGTCTTACTTCCTTCATAAATTCATCGGACGAAACCAGAAATTGTGCTGCGACATGTCCAACCGAAGCCCGGTCCCTGATTACATTAATTGCGTCTGCCGCCGATTTACTAAAACCCGGTGCGGCAGCGGCAGGTGATCCATACCCTGTAGCAACAGCCTCTGCATACATCAGATAAATGTCCGCCAGCCGCATATAAGGGACTTTTATGTTCAGATTCTGACCGTAATTCCAGCCCTGATCGAAGTTATTTGCAGTTCTTGGAACGAATTTATAAAGCATATATCCTGTTCTGCTACCAGAACGGTCGTCCCTATAACTTCCAGCTGTATAGAGATTAGCATATCGGTGTACTTCCATATTTGCAGCCAAGGTTCCCTGAACAATTTTCACTCCATCATAAACAATATCATTGTAAAATCTCGGATCGCGGTCACGCCATGGAAACTGAGGATCATAACCTGAACCGGAAAGATCAGCCTGAGCAGAATTTGCTATCGGTAAGCCGTTCTTCATGCCGTAATAGTTTACATAATTCGCTGTTGGCGCAAATACAAGTGCATCGGCTCCTACAATGGCAGGTGTATACTGTTTTGCGGTTCCATAAGTAGAGCCGTGTGCTCCCCAGTATGGACCAGTGAAAATGGCTTCGGTCCCTCCCGGAATCAAAAAATTTTGTCCGATGGTATAAAAGTTTGTACTATACTGTAAAAATGGCATTAACTTATGCGGAGCGGCGCCACTTTCAGTTAAAGTCAAGAGTTCTGCAAAAGCTATTGCGGCTTTTTTACTCAACTCCGCATTGTAAGTT
>CBFGNP010000426.1:0-4642 GCA_965650095.1 uncultured Pedobacter sp.
TTTTAATGCTTTATCTTTAATCTGGCGCACACGTTCTTTACCTAGTTTCATTTTGGAGCCAATCTCGTCCAGGCCAATTGCAGTATTGCCGCCCAGGCCGTAAAACATAGACAAGATCTCCTTTTCACGTTCCGGCAGCCTTTTCATTAAGCGTTTGATGTCGACCAATACAGAACTTTGCAATACGGTGCTATCTGTTTTTTCCACGTTGGTATCTTCAATGGTCTCCACCAGGGTAAATCCCGATTCCTCAGCAATCACCGCATCTAAAGAAGTGGTCATAGGTGCATGAAAAAGATAATCCACAGCCTTTTCCTGAGGCAGTTCAATAAACTCACAAACCTCTTCTAAACTTGGCAGTCGCTCCAGACGCTGTTCCAGTTCGACCATCGCCTTGTTGATCCTCATGATCCCACCAATCTGATTTGCAGGGAGACGGACCATCCTCTTCTGTTCTGCTATGGCAATCATAATGCTTTGCCGGATCCACCATACCGCAAAAGAGATGAATTTAAAGCCCTTGGTTTCATCGAAACGCTGAGCGGCCTTGATCAGCCCGATATTGCCTTCTGCAATAAGATCGGATAAGCGGATACCCTGGTTCTGATATTTTTTCGCTACCGACACAACAAAACGCAAATTGGCTTTTACAAGCCTGTCTAATGCCGATTGATCCCCCCTTTTTATTTTCTTAGCCAACGCGATCTCCTCCTCAATGCTCAGCAGGTCAATTCTTGCAATGTCGTATAAATACTTCTCTATTGAGTCCGAATCCCTGTTGGTAATGGACTGCTCTATCTTTAATTGTCTCATCCCACGCAAGGTCAGAAGAAATGGCTTTCAGATCAATGGAGTGTGGTAAATTCCGATTATTTTCCGGAAATAGTAAAATAAATTTAGGATTTTTACGGAAATAAACGCTTAAGCGTTTATTTTTTAACTAATTTCGAATTCTCGGTGTATCCGGTACACTTTGCTCTAATTAACTGGTAATGATATGGCAGACCTTGACAAAACAGACATCGGCATTTTAAGGCTTTTACAGCAGGACGCATTGCTCAGCAATAAACAACTGGCGCTGGCGCTGAACAAGTCCACCGCAACCATTCATGAAAGAGTGCGAAGGCTAAAAACAGAAGGTTACATCAAACGTTCTGTGGCCATCCTGGATGCAAAGAAAATCGGCAAAAGCCTGATCGCTTATTCTCAGGTACAGTTAAAGGAGCATACAGACTCCGCCTTAAGTGGCTTTGAAAAAGAAGTAGTAAATTTTCCGGAGGTCATGGAATGTTACCATATGACTGGCGCCTTTGATTTCATTCTCAGGATCGTGATCTCGGATATGGATGCGTACCATCATTTCCTAAGAAGCAAGCTGGCACAGCTCAGTAACATCGGTACAGTGCAGAGTTTTTTTGTGATGTCTGAAATTAAGACAGAATCGGCCTACCCCCTTTAATGATCCCATAAAAAAGTGGGTAGAACCGGTAGTGGATTAAGCCGTTTGTAATTTTGCTATATTTCTGTAAGGGAAAGCGCCAAAAATGTGACGGCGCGCAAATCTGCCGGGTGAATCTGCATTGACCAGTTTTACATAAATGGCTTTAGGCACACCAAAATACTCGTAGGCACTGCCATCCAAAAAGTGAACGGTAAGTACCAGGCCTGCCCAATTGTAGTCGGCAATACCACAGGAAGCTGTAGTCTGTGTATACTCCTCAATGGAAAGCGCAAGCGTTTCGGGAGCTATACTTACCAGGAAATGATAAGCTTCAATGATCTCCTTACTTTTGGTTTCCGCCTCCAGCTTCGCTTCTTCGCTGTCCTGAAATTTATCAGGGTGCCAGTCTTTCATTAAATTCCTGTAAATGGTTTTCAATTCTTTCAATTCGGCATCCTTTTGTACACCCAATAGTTTTCTGTAATCAGTGATCTTCTTCATAAAATTTGCGCAAAGGTAAGGAGATTATATGGCAATCACATTAATATTCAATTATTTAAGATATAGCCTGTTCATTACCTGTTCATCATGGCATTAGCTCAACTTTAAATGATAATTGATAACCAGGATCTGGATAAATAAGCGAACGCAGAGCAAAAAGAAAGCTGCACCAGGCAGCTTTCTTTATTTGGATCATTTTGCAGTTTCAACATTTTTTTGAGCCGGCACGTCCTTTGTCGTCCCATTTCCTTCAGGTTTATAAATTGCACCTGTAGCAAAATCAACAATAAGGCCTGGCCAGAAAAGGAGTATATCAGCAATCATAGCCACCGGCCGTATGCCTCTTTGCGCTTCGCCCTGCAAAGGCTTTCTCTTTTGTGCCTGAGTAACTTTTCCACCAAAAACCGTGGCACATGAACTTAATGAACTTGCAATGGTAATTCCCAGCAGCACATTTAATAAAATTTTTCTCATCGAGTTTTGTTAATTTAGAATTTGAATTTTTGTTGAAAGTAACATTTTAGATTAACACTTATTCACTTTGTATTAAATAAATTACTTACTATGAACCAATCACGCCGTAATTTTTTGACTCAGCTTGGCTTTTTAACAGCCAGCCCCTTAATGGTAACAGCTGACCAGTTGACCGCAATCCTGCCTGTTTCAGCCATTCAATATGGCTACGCGGCAATTACCTGGGGCAACGACATCAGGCAATCTATTCTCGATATATCGGTCCTTGGGTTTAAGGGCATACAGCTCAGAGCCAACGCCTTTACCCAGTTTGGCCAGCAGCCGGATGAACTGATCCAACTGCTGAAAGCTGCAAAACTGAAGCTGGCTATGTATTCGAGTGGAAATGCCAATATCAACACCGGGAATGATGAAGCAGAGATTGCCAAACACCTGGAAAGCGCCCGGTTTGTAAAAATTCTGGGCGGCACCAGCATCCAGGTCACCAATTCATCAAGGCCTAAAACCGGCGAGATAAGCAATGACGATCTGGTTAAATATGCAACACTGTTAAACGAGATTGGTAAGCGTACCGCTGCCATTGGCATAAAAACTACTTACCATAACCATATGGGCCAGCTTGGCCAAACGCCTGAAGAAGTTGAGCTCATCATGAAACATACGGATCCAAAATATGTAAAGCTTTTGTTAGACGTTGCGCACTATCAGCAAGGTGGCGGAGACCCCGCAGCAGCGATAAAAAAATATAAAGATCGTCTGGAATGCCTACACATTAAAGATGTAAAAAATACGGCTGATGCCAAAGGTTATATATTTGTAGAACTTGGACAAGGGCGCGTTGACCTGCCTGCGGTATTTGCGGCTTTAAAAGAAATTAATTATCATAAATATGCTATTGTTGAGCTGGATGCCGTTCCTGTAAAAGGACGTACGCCATTACAGAGCGGCCAGATCACCAAAGATTACTTAACCAGCAAACTTAAGATCAGACTTTAGCAAGGTTTTACGGGGAACTTATCATTAGAAGCTATTTAAATCCAATGGAATTCTTTCCCAGTGCACAAAACATTGTGCTTTTTTACAGACCCAAAAACAACGCAAATAGAAGCAACAGAATATTAAACAAAAAATAACAAAAACCAACCTTTTTTAACATTAAAAAAAAGTAGTATTGTAGAAAATATCAATCATGAAGTTTTTACTTTCTCTTATTTTATTTCTTTCGGTGATTTATTCGGATGCTCAGACCAGACCGGAATGGCATGCCCATCGCGGCTTCAGGGCTTTGATGCCGGAAAGTACGATTCCAGCTATGAAAAATGCAGTTGACCTGAAAGCTGATGTCCTCGAATTTGACATTACGTTCACCAGCGACAAACAGGCCGTCCTTTCCCATGATCCCTGGCTGGATTACCTCATTACACTTGATGAAAATGGCAAAGAAATAGCTAAAGGAAAGCATCTTGCCATCTATCAAATGAAATATAAAGTGCTTAAGAAATATGACGTAGGCTCGAAACAGCACAAGAATTTTCCGCAGCAAAAAAACTTTAAGACCCATATACCTTTGTTAAAAGAACTCCTGGATTCTGTAGAAGCTTATGTAAAGCTGAAGAATTATCCAAAGCCACTCTACAACATAGAAACGAAAACTGCCCCGGCCAGAGACGGGGTCTATCAGCCTGCACCCGAAGAGTTCGTAAAACGTATGATGCGCATTATTTACCGGGCAAAAGTACAGGACCGGGTAATCATTCAATCTTTTGATCCACGAACCCTCGAAATTGTAAGGAGGGATTACCCCAGGGTTGCCGTAATGCTCATCACCACAAAAGGAAGCCTGGAAGAAAATATGAAAAAATTAACTTTTCTACCCGATTATTATGCGCCCTCACCTAATTTGATCAATGAGGAAGTGGTTAGTTTTTGTCAGCAAAAAGGAATTAAACTGCTGTGCGGAAATACCAATGATAAAAAGGATATTGAAAAGGTCCTGAAACTGGGTGTGACCAGAGTCTGCAGCGATTATCCCTATCAGGCCGTTATGAAACAGTAAACCAGTCATTAGCCGGATCTTATTCGCGCCGGCGCACAAAAAATGTTTTGCTGAACCAATCTATGATCAAATTGTTATTAATTTTGCAATTTAACAGGTAAAAAAATAATTGATATGGGATTAATGGGCTATTACCTGATTGCAGGTATCATGTTTATTGTAGGCCTGAT
>CBFGNP010000427.1:0-4638 GCA_965650095.1 uncultured Pedobacter sp.
GATAGGGAATTTACAGGATATATCGGTGCTTTCGTCGATATTACCGAGCAGAAGAAACTGCAGCAACAAAAAGATGAGTTCATTGGAATTGCCAGTCATGAGTTGAAAACTCCCATAACCAGCATTAAGGCTTACACACAGATTCTGGAACGAATGCTGCTGAGAAGCGGAAATATCAACGATGCAGGTATGATGCGAAAAATGGATGCCCAGATTAACCGGCTTACCAGTCTTGTCGGGGATTTGCTGGATGTGACCAAGATCAACACGGGTAAACTTCAGTTTAACGACCGGTATTTCGACTTTGATGAGCTTTTGGCGGAACTGATGGAGGATCTTCAGCGAACTGCAGGCCAACATAAATTAATTGCCAACGCTTCTCCTGTCGGAACTGTTTACGGTGACCGGGAAAGGATAAGTCAGGTCATCATAAATCTGGTGACCAACGCAGTAAAATATTCGCCAGCAGCTGACCGGGTAATTATTGATGTGAACTTGAAGGAAGGGGAGCTAAACTTCAGTGTGCAGGATTTCGGAATCGGCATAGCTGCAAGGAACCTGGATAAAGTTTTTGATCAGTTTTATCGTGTTAGTGGCGATATGCAGAACACTTTCCAGGGTTTAGGTCTTGGTTTATATATTTCCGCTGAGATCATCAGGCGCGAGGGAGGGAAGATGTGGGTCACGAGTACAGAAGGCGAGGGCTCTACGTTTTATTTTTGTCTGCCCGTTAAAACTTAATTTGCTTATACTGCAGCTGGTCAGGAAAAGCAGCGTCCAGTCTGATCTGTTTTGAATGAGCGCTGCAAATATGCATTACTGAAGCTCCGGCGTCATGGTTAAAATTGCTTTTTGGATACGCGCAAAAAAGGCAAAGAGATTCGGTAGCGCAGAATTTATTCCAGAGTTCTTCCAGTTCAAGGGTGCCGCGGATGTTGCCCCGTTGCCACAGTAAAACCACCATTTCACCAAATGCGCGTACGCGTCTGCCATTTTTGCGGGCCCTTTTCATTATCGCAGCAATAGTGGCTATGAAGTATTCTTCAACCGGTCGTCCATTAACCATGAATTTAGCCAGGGTTTGGTCGGCGTCCAGCCTAATGTAACGATCATCGTGGATCAGCGGATCTACAGCATAACCGCGGTCTAGCAATTGCCTGTTTAATTGGTTAAGGTGTGAAGCCGTCGCTATCAGCACCACGGAATCTCCTGAATCAAATCCATCAGCGGCATAACCAGCGAGTGTTTGAATCAGCATAGCCTCTGTATCATAAAGCTGAACAACATGGTCATCAATTGCAATGTCGCTCCAGAATGTCTCGGTGCTGCACTGCTGCCATTGCGTATGCTGTTGATCTTTATGTGTTAATGCGCTCATTTATGTGTTAATGCGGATGATCATCAAATATAGGTTAATGTTTGATTGATAACAGCGGAGAACGCCAATTGTTGATTAAAATGACGGATATCATCAATATGACAAGGGAATTATAATCGATAAGAAGTATGCAGTTTGTTCAGTTCGGCATGATGCCGCTTTTGTTGCGCATTATGGAGGATAGGCATGCTGTTTTATGAAGGATATTAAAACACTTTTTCCCCGGAACTTGTTATTTCTTGGGCAAAGCCTGTGAAATATATCGTCAGGGAATAAAGTCAGGAGGCAAAAATGAAAAAGATCTTAATGGTATTAACATCTCATGAGCAGATGGAGAATACAGATAGCAAAACTGGCCTCTGGCTTGGAGAGTTTACGGATCCTTATTACGAATTTATTGATGCAGGATATCAGGTGACGCTGGCAAGTCCGCGTGGTGGCAGACCACCTGTTGATCCGATGAGTGAACTCACAGAAAATATTACTGGTGCCAACCGCAGGTTTCAGGAAGATGAAGTTGCAAAAGCAGCTTTTGCACGCAGCAATGTATTGAGCACCATAAATGCGGCTGACTACGATGCGGTATTCTATCCGGGAGGGCATGGGCCACTTTGGGATCTGGCAACCGATGAAGATAGCGGTCAGTTAATTCTTGACTTTTATAATTCCGGCAAGCCTGTAGGGGCCGTTTGTCACGGTCCGGCGGCCTTGATTAAGGCTGAGGGCTTGCAGCCTGGTTTTATAAAAGGGAAGAGGATTTCGGCTTTCACCAATACCGAGGAAATGATGGCAGGCAGAGGAGACAATGTACCCTATAAGCTTGAATCTATGCTAAAAGAACTGGGAGCAGAAATCCATGCTGCTTTGATCCCTTTCATGAGCCATGTAGAAACGGATGGTTTACTGATTACCGGACAAAATCCTTCATCTGCCGGACCAACAGCAAAAGCTTTAATCAAAGCATTGGAGGAGAAAGCGGTAGAAATCTAAGGCCTGGCCTTCTGTCTATATAATTAAAGAACAGAATTTTGAGCATAGCCATATATGAGCGAGATTGAAGCGATGAGGGTAGATAAGTAAATTAAAAAGCCGTACTTTTGCAAAAAGAAAAAGATAAGCAATTGGGAACTCTGTTGGATTCAGGTATTAAAGGGTATAATAATTACGGTACACACCTTAAACAAAAATATAGTGGACAGCGTGTGTTCAAGGTAATTGTTGATGGAGGTTTTACCTGCCCCAACCGTGATGGGAGTAAGGGCTATGGTGGCTGTACCTATTGTAATGTAGATTCTTTTACGCCTGAACTTTCCCGGAAACTGCCGACAATCCGTGAACAATTGGAACAAGGGATGGAACGAGGTAAAGGCTTTTACAAAGCGGATAAATTTATTGTTTATTTCCAGCCCAATACCAATACCTATGCCCCGGTACATTATTTAAAGATGATGTATGATGAGGCCCTTTCTATAAATACAGAAGATATTGTTGGCTTTTCAGTAGGTACAAGACCGGATTGTATAGATGCGGAAAAAGTAGCCTTGCTGGAAAGTTATGCAGACAGATTTGACGTCGATCTGGAAATGGGGATGGAATCGATCTATGATGAGACTTTAAGCCAGATCAATAGAGGCTGTAGTCATGGGGAGTTTGTAGAGGCTGTTAAATTGCTTGAAAATACCAAACTTGATCTTTGTGTACATACCATTTTTGGTTTCCCATGGGAAACGGAAGAAATGATGCTCGGCTATATTCATGAAATCAACCGCTTCCCTCAGATCAAATTTGTAAAATTCCATCACCTTCATATTGTGGAAGGTTCCATTATGGGTGTTAAATATAAAAAGCAGCCCTTTAAATTGTTCTCACTGGAAGAATATACGGATCTGCTATGTAAGCTGATCCCTTTATTGCGACCTGATATTGTTATTCAGCGTTTATTTGGCATATCTGACTGGGATTTGCTGATTGCGCCTAACTGGGGACTGAATAAATCTGCTATTCAGACCTATATCGATAAGGAAATCGAGAGAAGGGGCGTGGTGCAGGGGAGTGCCTATGTTCCGGCAAAAGGGTAAGGTCTAAATCATCAATATATTTTGTTTCTCAATTAAAGTCCACTGTAGCTTTCTGCTATAGCCGGGATCTCTGTTGGCTTATCCTTTTAGATGCTGTTCAGGCTACGTCTTAAAAATCGGCGAAGGTTAATCAGGTTTTTTGTTGTCTTTTTTGTTTTTCGTCTTGTTTTTCTCTTGTATTTCTGTTTGTCTTGTATTTTCTCATGAATTTTATGTTATTTTTATATAATTATTAAAAAATGCATGTGTTTTGGTGTCAAATATTAGATATATATAAATTTAAGACTGAGAAATTGCCAATGTTTCATGTTTTTTATTGATTTGTAGTGAATTTTATAATGATTTTACCAAAAATGTTTTTACTTTTGTGATGAATATTGAAATTAATTCATAGATTTATAAAAAAATCAAATAAACTAATAATTATAACAAGTAAAATCTAACATTATGGCAAAAGTTTTATTTAAACAATGGGGCCCGTTTGCAGTTTTATTAATAATTGCAATCCTTGCTCTATTTATTCCCTTGCTTCCCAACTTTGATGAAGGGAAATACAGCGGGCCAGATATCGCATTTGTATTAATTGCTTCGGCTTTGGTGTTTTTGATGACTCCGGGTCTTGCATTTTTCTACGGTGGTATGGTTCACCGTAAGAACGTACTTTCTACCATGATAAAAAGTGTGGTAGCTGCAGGTGTAATATCTGTACTGTGGGTAGTAGTAAGTTTCAGTTTAGCCTTTGGTGAAACAATGGGCGGTTTAATTGGAAACCCTAAGACCTTCTTCTTTTTTCAGGGTGTGAATTCCAGTCCTTCCTGGAGCCTGGCTGCAACTATTCCGCTTTCCTTATTTGCTGTTTTCCAACTGATGTTCGCCATCATTACTCCTGGTTTAGTAGTAGGAGCAGTAGCGGAACGTATCCGTTTTACTTCTTACATCTTATTTATTGTATTGTTCTCTTTATTAGTGTATTCTCCTCTTGCACACTGGACATGGCATCCTGAAGGCCTCCTATTCAAAATGGGTGTGCTTGATTTTGCGGGTGGTACAGTGGTCCACATTTCTGCTGGTATGGCTGCTTTGGCTGGTGCATTGGTGCTGAAACGTAGAAAATCTCATATTGAACATCAGGAAGTGCCTCCTGCAAACATTCCTTATGTATTAATTGGTACAGGATTGCTT
>CBFGNP010000428.1:0-4636 GCA_965650095.1 uncultured Pedobacter sp.
CCTTAGCCCTTCCAAAATAAACATGATGGTGGGTGGCAAATATATCCAGATCTTTTCCGCCGGCATAATCTTTATAAAAGCGCACACACCGATAACACTGTATACAGCGGTTCATTTCGTGATTGAGGAAAGGACCGAGGTATTGATTTTTATAGCTACGTTTTGGATAATTGAAACGACGATAGGTATGGCCCGTCATCAGCGTCATATCCTGAAGATGGCAGGAGCCCCCTTCATCGCAAACGGCACAGTCATGAGGGTGATTGGTCATCAGCCATTCGATCACCTGTGCACGAAAAGCTGTGGCATCAAGGTCATCGATCGACAGATACATATTGTCTTTCACCGTTTCCATGCAGGACATCACCAGGCGTCCCCGGGTATCTTCCTTGTCTTTAAAAAGTTTTATGGCACATTGTCGGCAAGCCCCTATAGATCCCATAGCGGGATGCCAGCAAAAATAAGGCAGGTTAAAACCTAAGGTAAGGCAGGTTTCTAGCACATTCTTACCTGGTTCTACTTCGTAAGCTTTATGATCAATATATAAGACTGCCATTTTTCTTTCACCTCCAGGGACATTTCCGTTCTGTTATATGCTTTTCAAAATCTGCTCTGAAATATTTTAAACCACTTTGCAGGGGTTCCATTGCTCCGGGTGCCAGGGCGCAATACGTATGGCCCGGACCAAGCTGCCTGGTGTGCATAGCTAATAAGTCCAGGTCTTCCATGCGGCCTTCTCCTTTTTCAATAGAAAGCAAGATCCTCTCCGTCCAGGGTAAACCTTCCCGGCATGGGGTACACCATCCACAGGATTCCTGTGCGAAAAAATGTTCCAGGTTATGGACAAAGCCGACCGGACAGGTCTTATCGTCGAGAATGATCATGGTGCCTGTTCCTAGTCGACTGCCAGCTGCGGCAATAGATTTGTAGTCCATTTTGACATCAAGGTGCGCCTCTGTCAAAAAATCCGTGGAGGCTCCTCCGGGAAGGGCACCTCTGAATTTGAATCCTTTTTTCATTCCCCCGGCATGTTCTTCAAGGAGCTCCCCTACGGTGGTACCCATTGGTAGTTCCCATAGTCCAGGTTTATTCACCCTGCCGCTAACCCCATATAGTTTTGTTCCTGCATCAGCGCCGGGACTCAATGCTTTAAACCAATCAGGCCCATGATTAACGATATGTGGTATATTGCTGAGGGTCTCTACATTGTTTACAATCGTTGGCTTACCAAATAAGCCACTTACCTGTGGAAAAGGTGGCTTGGTCCGTGGAGTAGCCCGTTTCCCTTCCAATGCATTCAATAGCGCTGTTTCTTCTCCACAGATATACCTGCCAACTCCGGTATGTAAGTACATTTCAAGGCTGAAGCCGGAGCCTAAAATATTCTTGCCAAGATAACCGGCAGCATACGCTTCTTCGATCGAGTGCTGCATAAGCCAGGCGGCTTTTTTATAGGCCCAGCGTAAGAAAACATACGAGATATTGGCTTGTATCGCATATGCAGAGACGATCATACCTTCAATTAACTGGTGTGGATTACCTTCCAGCAACAGGCGATCTTTGAAGGTTCCAGGTTCCATCTCATCGGCGTTCACGATCAGGTATTTGGTCTGTCCGGTTAGCTCCATAGGAACAAAACTCCACTTCATCCCGGTATTAAAGCCTGCACCTCCACGGCCTTTAAGATCTGCCTCCTGCACCATCTTAGTGATATCCTGGGGTACCATGGACTTCAGCGCCTTATGCATAGCCCGATAACCGCCCACACTTTCATAATCCTTAAGATGAAGTGGTGTCCGGTTAAAGTTGATATGTTCTGTTAAGGGCCGTTCCATATGGCTTATTTGTATTCTTTTATAATATCATTTAGTTTGTCATTTGTTAAGTCTCGGTAGGTATCCTCATTGATCATTAAGGTTGGGGCATGATCACAACAGCCGAGACAAGCGTTGGGTAAAAGCGTAAACCTGGCATCAGAAGTGGTTTCTCCGAATTTGATGTGCAAGAGGGCTTGCAGGTGATCGTAGATCTGCTCATAGCCCATTACATAGCAGCTGATGCTGTCACATAATAGAATGATGTTTCTGCCGACAGGTTTACGAAAAATAAGGTTGTAGAAGGTAGCTACACCATCAAGTTCTGCGGCAGACATTTCCATATGTGCTGCAATGTCCTGAAGGCTTTCGTCCGAAATCCAACCGCGATGCTGCTGTACGATTTTTAGTGCCTCAATGCAGGCCGCCTTCCGCAACGGAACCAGTTTGATCTCATGGTCTATTTGCCTTATTTCTTCTACTGATAGCATCTTGTTCTGTGTTTTATCTGTCAATATCTGCGAGTACATAGTCCATGCTTCCTAAAATGGAAAGTAAGTCGGCAATGGTATACCCTTTACTGATGTAGGGGAGCATTTGCATGTGTGGAAATGAAGGGGTGCGGATCCTGACCCTATAAGGAGATGTATTGCCATCGCTGGTTAAGTAGTAGCTGTTGGCGCCTTTCGTGGCTTCAATACAGCTCATGGCTTCGCCTGAAGGAATGACAGGCCCCCAGCTAACATTTAAAAAATGAGTTATGAGGGTTTCGATGTCCTGCATGGTATTTTTTTTAAGTGGAGGGGTGGTTAAAGGATGCTCGGACTTATAGCTTCCCTCCGGCATGTTTTTCAGGCATTGTTCGATAATGCCCAGGCTTTGCCACATTTCTGCTTCGCGTACGAGAGCCCTGTCGTAGCAGTCGCCATTTTGTCCCGTTGGAACATCAAAATCAAACTGCTCATACCCGGAATAGGGCTGTTTCTTTCTGAAGTCCCAATCCAATCCGCATGCCCGTAAACCCGGACCGGTTACACCCCATTCCAGTGCTTCTTCTAAAGTGTATATGCCAATGCCTATGGTACGGGCTTTGAAAATACTGTTGCGCAGCACCATCTGGTGATATTCTTTAAGCCGTTTAGGGAAATAAACAATGAAATCACTGATCAGTTTGTCCCATCCGACAGGTAAATCCTGAGCAACTCCACCAATCCTGAACCAGTTAGGATGCATCCTTGCACCACATACCGCCTCCACAATATCAAAAATCTTCTCCCGGTCGGTAAACATGTAAAATACAGGAGAAAGCTGGCCCAGGTCCTGGGCAAAGGTGCCATACCACACCAGATGGCTGGCAATGCGGAAGAACTCACATAGCATGATGCGTATCACCTTTACCCGATCAGGTACGACAATACCAGCCAGCTTCTCAACAGCTAAAAGGTAGGCAAGGTTGTTCATTACCCCACCCAAATAATCTACCCGGTCAGTATAAGGAATATAGGTATGCCAGGATTGACGCTCACCCATTTTCTCTGCTCCGCGGTGGTGGAACCCAATATCTGGGACGGCATCGACAATATCTTCACCGTCCAGTTGAAGAATAATGCGTAACACGCCATGGGTGCCGGGGTGTTGCGGGCCAAGGTTCAGGAACATAAAATCCGCATCTTCACTGTGCCGTTCCAGTCCCCAATCTTCGGGACGGAATTGTAAGGCCTCCTGTTCACGATCCTGCTTTTCCTCCCATAATTTAAAAGGGCCCATTTCGGTAGCCCTTGCGGGATGCTCCTTTCTTAAGGGATGGCCCTGCCAGGTCAATGGCATCAGGATGCGTCGCAAGTGCGGATGCCCATCGAAATTTATACCGAACAGATCATAAATTTCACGTTCATACCAATTGGCATTTTTCCACAAGCCAGTAATAGATGGGATAGAGGGATAGTCGCCATGCAAGGCAACTTTTAGTCGGATAAAGCAGTTTCGCTGGAGAGATAACAGGTGATATACAATGCTGAAATCTGAGGCCGGAGAACCGTTATTTTTATTACGGCTTCGTTCATCAATTGCACAAAGATCATACAGCAATTCAAAACGACGTGGCAGGCTTGTTTTCAGGTATTGAAGCACTTCAATTATATTTTCTTTTGAAACCCACAGGGTGGTCAGCCCGTCAACCGTAAGTTGCGGGTTGAAGAAAGTGGCTCCGAATCTGGAGGCCAATTCGTCGGCCAGGCCTGGGTCATTGTTCATCCCTTTGGTTTTATGGGTTTATATTCAGCGAATGCCCGGTTTAGATCTGATCTGGTGTCCGAAAATCGATCATCTTTTTCCGTGCTTCTCTTTTTTGCTCTTTCATGGCCACTTGTTCCGGTTTGATCAGCCCCTGCGGACCAATCGCCCAGCTTAAAGGCCTTTGTTCTTTGCCAACTGAATCTGCCAGGAGCATTAACCCCTGCATAAAGGCATCCGGTCGTGGTGGACAGCCCGGTACATACACATCTACGGGTAAAAACTTGTCTACACCCTGTACCACGCTGTAGATGTCGTACATGCCGCCCGAATTGGCACAGGAGCCCATAGAGATGACCCATTTAGGCTCCATCATTTGCTCATGCAGGCGCTTGATGATGGGTGCCATTTTTACAAAAACAGTACCGGCAATTACCATCACATCAGCTTCCCGGGGAGTGCCCCGACGCCTTCCCACTCGTGGAAGTAGAGCCGGGAATGCAGGCACAAGGCTGGACCGTCGCCCAGGGCCAGACGCCGGAACCGTTCCACGTGGAAGTTCTCGGCGTGCTTCGCGACGGGATAGCGCT
>CBFGNP010000429.1:0-4626 GCA_965650095.1 uncultured Pedobacter sp.
CTTGTTTTCCCACCTAATTTCGAACTGGTTTATCTGGATTGGATCCCTGCATTACAATTAACTCCAGACACTGGTTTCTGGGGTGGCGATATAGGTTTAGGTCTACGCTTCACTTTCTAAGCAACAAAAAAATAAATAATCGAAAAGGCGGCTGGTTGTAAAAAACCAGCCGCCTTTTGTATATCTATTGAACTCAGCTACAATAACCTGTTAACGCACTCCGCTATATCTAGTAAACCCGGTTACACTAAGCAACAATAACCTGTTAACGCGCCCTGCTACATCTGGTAAACCCGATTCCACCTGGCAACAAGAACCTGTTAACCCGCCTTGCTTAACCGTAAAAAATGCCTTCTGTGAACAGACCTAGGCGCTGTTGCCCTTCAGCAACAGATGCCAGACTGTGAACAGAATGGCTTTTTTTAAAACCAACCCCGACGAACCTTTTTTTGCAATTCATTGGCCTGCTCATCGATCTCCCCTACCAGCTTGATATTTGGATTGTTCTTAAGTTTCACCTTAATGTCCTTAAGCATCCCATCTCTTGCAACCTGAATGACCACAACATCTCCTACATTTTTACCGGTAACAGCTGGCATGTGTTCAACCTTATCGTCTATAGGAATTCCATCTATACTGATCAGTTCATCGTTTGCACTTAAGCCATCAACCCAGGCAGCAGAATTACGCAGGACTGCGGAGATAAACATCCTCCCCTCTATCTTTTTAGAAGTCACCCCTAAATAAGGATTGCTTTTGCCTTCATTTTCGTTGGTTACCTTCACACCCACATAATCGAAGTACTTCTTATACTCCGGCAGGTGTGTACCATTTACATATTTTGCCCAGAAATCAGTAAAATCCTGCCCGCTGATCTTTTCAACCATCGCCTTAAATTCTGCATCGGTATAACCTCTTTTCTGTGCTTTATTCTGCAGGTACATCGCCTTCATCACATCATCAAGGCTTTTAGCACCTTTGGTTGCCTCTGAAATTGCGATGTCCATTAGTATGCCCACTACTTCGCCTTTGGCATAGTAAGAAATGGTGGTATTATTTGAGTTTTCATTTGGCCTGTACAACTTGATCCAGGCATCGAAACTGGCTTCAGCCACTGATTGCACCCTGGCACCGGGAACATTGGAGACATTGCTTACAGTCGTAACCAGCTGATCAACAAACTCTTTCTCTGTGATGAAACCAGCACGTAGCATTAGCTTGTTTTCATAATAAGCAGTAAATCCTTCAGCCACCCAGAGGTTGGTTGTATAGTTCTCATTGTCGTAATCAAATGGACCGAGGGCTACCGGTCGCATTCTTTTCACGTTCCAAAGATGGTAATACTCATGTGCTACCAGGTTCAAAAATCCTTTATAACCCTCTTCGGTACCGTAGGCATCCCGGCTGGCACCTAATACAGTAGAATTCAGGTGTTCTAAACCTCCGCCACCGGCAAAGAAATTATGTACAATGAAGGTATAATGCTTATTGGGATTTTCACCATAAATTGCAGTCCCTTGTTCTACAAGTTTAGCCATGTCAACTTTTAGCCTTTCTTTATCGTAGTTACCGCCTCCATACATCGCTACCTGATGTGGTACGCCTGAAGCGGTAAATTCGAAAGTATCCTGATTCCCCACTTCAATAGGGCTGTCGAACAGGATATCAAAATCACTGGCGGCGTAAGTAAATTCTTTACCCGCAACCGGCTCGAGCCCCGTCGACACCTTGCTCCAGCCTTTATAGGGGATGATCTTTACCGTGCTTGGCGTTTTCAACAACCCCTCAGGATACATAAATATACCTGTGCTCGACAGGAAGGCATGAGTCTCATCGATAAATGATGTGCGTACCGAAACTTCAAAAGCATACACCCTGTATTTGAGCTTAATCGTCTTTGCTTTTGCAGAATAGATCCTCCAGGCATTTTTTCTCACTTTCTCATGCCGTAATGCTTTACCATTCGATGTGGCAGCAAAGCCCTCCACACTTTTAGAGAATTCGCGTATCAGATAAGAGCCGGGTGTCCATACCGGCATCTTTACGTCTACATAATCTTTAACTACACCGGAAATGGTCATTTCCACTTCGGCGTAATGCGCTTGCGGTTCTATAAAACTTACTTCGAACCCTATTTTTACTTGTGATTTGGCCGTCATACCTATTGCGAGTATTATTACTAATGCTGATAATGTCTTCTTCATCTCGTTATTTCTTTTCATCTGTCAGATGGAGCCCTTGATGGTTAACCAGCTAATGTCTGAGCATTTGGTAAACCATGCGGGTTCGGGTGAATATTTGTTTGTTATATTGTGCCCAAACTTAGAGAAATTTGGTTCTTAAAGCAAGCAGGCATCTGATGGGGCTGATACGACCCCGGACTTCCTAACAAGAATTATACGCTGTAACACACTTAATACAAGCCATTGTTGTCATTTTAAATATTTTTGTGCGTTAACCTTTCAACAGTACAATACCAAAAACATAAATTCATATTCGAGAAACCAGGATTGCAGAAAAAAACGAAACACACACAAATGAAATTAAAATACATCATTTACACACTTATTCTCGTCGGGGCCGCCTATTTAATCTATTATAGAATTTCAGCAAATAAAAAAATTGCTGCAGATGGGGCCGGTAAGGGTAAAGGCGCTCATGCCAGAGGCCTACAGGTTGATGGAGTGATAGTTAAAGCAAGCGACTTTACCAACAACCTGGAAATTACCGGAACGCTGGAAGCCAATGAAACGGTTGAGCTGCACAGCGAGGTGTCGGGCCTGATCACTGATATCAATTTTAAAGAAGGAACGAATGTGAGCAAAGGCAGTCTGCTGATAAAAATTAATGACAGAGATATACAAGCACAATTACAGGAAGCGTTAACCAAACAACGCCTTTCGGCCACTAATGAGAACCGCTCGAAGCAGCTGCTGGAAAAGGGCGCCATTAGCCAGGAAGAATATGACACCTCACTCGCCGACCTGCAATCGCTAAAAGCACAGACCCAGCTGATCCGCGCCCAACTGGCCAAGACGGCTATCTATGCACCTTTCAGTGGAAAAATTGGCTTAAGGTCCGTTTCCGTAGGCGAATACTTAACACCAGCCAGCGTTATTGCCAATTTGTCCAGCATCAACCCTTTAAAAATCAGCTTTGCTGTCCCCGAGAAATATATTGGACAGGTTAAACTGAATTCGGAAATCACTTTTACCACAGACGGATTCAACAAAACATTTTCCGGCAGGATTTTCGCCATAGAACCTGGCATCAATACCCAGACCAGGACCTTGCAAATAAAAGCACTTGTACCCAATGCGGATAACGAACTGCGGCCAGGATCCTTCGCCAGAATAAAACTCGCCTTAAGCACGGCAAAAGATGTCCTGCTGATTCCGAACCAGGCGATCATTCCTGTACTTGAAGGAAAAACGGTATATGTCAGTAAAGGTGGTAAAGCACAGCAGGTAAACGTTGAGGCCGGCACGCGTACCGCTGAGTACATTGTCATCACATCCGGTTTAAAGGTCGGCGATACCGTACTGACTACAGGTGCCATGGCTTTAAAGCCTGATGCAGCCGTTAAAGTCACCGTAGTTAATCAGAAATCGAAGTTATGAGTATTTCAACCACCAGTATAAAGCGGCCTGTACTGGCCATTGTAATGAACCTGATGATCCTGCTGTTTGGCGTGATCGGGTACAACTTCCTTGGTGTACGTGAATATCCCAACATTGATCCAACGGTGATCAACGTAAGGACATCGTATCCCGGTGCCAACTCTGACATCATTGAGTCGCAGATTACTGAGCCGCTCGAAAAGTCTATCAATGGAATTGACGGAATCAGGAACATTTCATCATCGAGCAACCAGGGCAGCAGTAACATCACGATAGAATTTAACCTGGATAAAGATATTGATGATGCCGCCAATGATGTTCGCGATAAGGTATCGGAGGCCGCCAGGAGATTGCCTAAAGATATTGATGGAAATCCCGTTGTAAGCAAGGCAGATGCCAGCTCGAGCTCGGTAATTACCATGACCATACAGAGCGATAAGCGTAATGTAATGGAATTGAGTGATTATGCCGAGAATGTAGTTGCCGACCGGTTGCAGACGATTACCGGGGTAAGCAGTGTACAGATCATGGGGCAAAGGAAATATGCCATGCGTATCAGGATTGCACCGGATAAGCTGGCTGCTTACGGCCTCACCTCACAAGACATCGTAACGGCCCTCGACCGGGAAAATGTGGAGCTCCCTTCCGGTAAGATTACCGGCGCAAACACAGAGCTGATTGTAAAAACATTGGGAAAGCTGACGGATGTTGAACAATTCAATAACCTGATCCTGAAAAACGACACCGATAATGTGGTCAAATTAAGCGATGTAGGCTTCGTTGAACTGGGATCGGAAAATGAAGAAACCGTTTTAAGGGAATCTGGCACACCAATGGTAGCTGTGGGCCTTATACCTCAGCCGGGTGCCAATTACCTCGACATTTCCAAGGAGTTTGATAAACGCTTTATCCAGCTGCAAAAAGATGTACCGCAGGACATTAAGCTCAACATATCTCTGGACACCACCAAATTCATCAAGGCATCGGTAACGGAGGTTGCAGAAAC
>CBFGNP010000430.1:0-4621 GCA_965650095.1 uncultured Pedobacter sp.
ACCTGCTTCAACAAAAATTTGCGGCGGCTTATAAAGAAAAAAGAATGGCTGATTGTGATAGATTCAGCAGGGAGTTCCTTATGCTGATCGATGATCTGGACCAACTGTTGGCTACGCGCAGGGAATTTTTATTGGGTGTATGGCTGGAAGATGCGAAACGCTGGGGTACCAATCCGGCCGAAAAGAAGCTGTATGAAAAAAACGCAAGGAACATCATCACTACCTGGGGCGATAAAGATAGCAAGCTGCATGATTATGCCTGCCGGCAATGGTCCGGTTTGCTTAAAAACTTTTATAAAGCGCGTTGGGAAAGCTTTTTCCGTTACCTGAAAAACGCCAGGGAAAATAAAAAAGATGTAGATCTAAAGCAGTTTGAAGAGCTGGTCAAGAATTGGGAAGGGAAATGGGTCAATAGCAATGAGCTATTTTCCGCTAAGCCAAATGGCGATCCGGTCTCAGTTTCGGTAAAAATGCATGGAAAATATGCCCCGGTCATCTCTGCCGCATATCGTGCTAAAAAATAGAATGAGGAGATTTTTTGCGCAAAAATTTTAAAAAAAAAGAAAAATATAACCCATGAGTATAGAGAAAATAACAGAAATGTCTTCCAAATACCGGCATCTGGAGAAAATGACGACAAAAGAAATCCTGAATAATATCAATGAGGAAGATCAGACCGTTGCACTTTCAGTCAGAACGATTATTCCCCAGGTGGAGGCTTTGGTAAACAGCATCGCTGAAAAGATGGCAGGAGGTGGAAGGTTATTTTACATTGGGGCGGGTACCAGTGGCAGACTTGGTGTGCTTGATGCCAGTGAATGTCCGCCCACCTATGGTGTGCCGGCAAGCCAGGTGATCGGTATTATGGCAGGGGGGGATGCCGCGCTTCGCTTTGGAATCGAAGATGTAGAAGATAAAGAGGAACAGGGCTGGGCTGATCTTGAAGATTATGCGATAAATGCCAATGATGTTGTGGTTGGCCTGGCTGCCAGCGGAACCACTCCATATGTGGTTGGTGCACTTAAGCAAGCACAGAAAGCAGGTATTGTTACCGGCTGTATCGTTTGTAACGCCAATAGCCCTATCGCCCGATATTCAACTTATCCGATCGAGGTCATTGTGGGGCCTGAGTTTGTGACTGGCAGCACAAGAATGAAAAGCGGCACTGCGCAAAAACTTGTCCTCAATATGATCTCCACGAGCGTCATGATCAAACTTGGCCGTGTACAAGACAATAGGATGGTCCATATGGAGATCAGCAACAGCAAACTGATGGACAGAGGGGTCAGAATGCTGATGGAGAAAGCTGGCATAACCGATTACAAAGCTGCCGAGCAAGCCTTGCTCAAATACGGAAATGTTAAGCGGGCGCTTGAAAATTATAAAAATTAATAAAGAATTGCATCTCGTATATGAACCACTATACACAACAGCAATCAAAGGAGGTCCGATGAATTAGATAGACAAAAAAAGGGAGATACGCCATATCTCCCCCTGATCAATAAAAAAAATCAATCAAATAATTAAGCTAATTTATGAAAAAAATTATAGCATCTATGGTGTTGCTGCTGCTTTGTGCGGTTACAACATTAAAGGCACAGCAAAAAATGCTCCCCGGGAAGGTAACGGATCAGACAAATGGGCCACTTCCGGGCGTAAGTGTAAGGATAAAAGGCAGCAGCACCGGAACATCCACCGACACGCAGGGCCGATTTTCCTTAAGTATTCCTACTGATGGAAATGTGGTCCTTGTTTTTTCCTATATCGGATTTGAACCGCAGGAGGTGGTCGTCTCTGATCAATCCAGCTTAAATATCGTCTTGAAAGCAGCAGATAAGTCCTTGAACGAAGTGGTGGTGATCGGATATGGTACGCAGGAAAAGAAAGAGATTACCAGCGCAGTAGCTTCAGTGAATGAAAAAGATTTTAACAAGGGAAATGTAAATGATGCGGTCAGCTTGCTTCAGGGAAAAGTAGCAGGGTTAAGCATCAGCAAACCTGGAAGTAATCCTAACCAGTCGGCAACCATCCGTTTGCGTGGGCTTTCCACGCTTGGTGGTAATGCGAGTCCGCTGGTGGTAGTGGATGGCGTGATCGGTGTAAGCCTGAGTGGCGTGGATCCTAACGATATTGAGACCATTGACGTATTGAAGGATGCTTCTGCAGCCGCCATTTATGGCAGCAGGGGCGCAAGTGGTGTGATCCTGATCAGTACCAAGAAAGGGAAGTCCGGCCGCACCCAACTGGAATATAATGCGTATGCCTCATCCGAAGAAGTGTCCAGAACGGTAGATGTAATGAGCCCCGACGAGTTCAGAAACCTGGGCATCGGTACTGATTTCGGCAACAATACCAACTGGTTCGATGAAATTACCAATACCGCCTATTCGCAGGTACACAATCTTGCCCTTACCGGCGGAACGGAACAGAGCTCCTATAGGGCGGCTGTTAATTACCGTGATATTAAAGGGACTGCACTGCATTCCGGCTTCGAGCGCCTCAATGGCCGGATTAACCTGAACCAGAAGGCACTCGACAACCGGTTATCGGTTTCTTTGAATATGATGGCCACCACCTTGAACGCTGAAGGTGGAAGCAATGATGCGTTTAAATACGCGTCTATCTACAATCCGACAGCACCCGTCCGGTCAGACGCTGCTGAGTATGCCCAATATGGAGGGTATTTCCAGCAAACGCTTTATGACTACCTGAATCCGGTAGCGATGTTAGAGCAGATCAGAAACGAACGGCAAACCAACCTGGTCAACGTCAGCCTGGAAGCTGAATATAAGCCGACAGACAAATTGAGCCTGTTGGCAAGATACGGTCGGCAGCGCCAGACTTCAGAACGGAGTGAATATTTCTCCAAAAACAGCTATGGCACAGGCATGAACAAGAATGGCTATGCAACGAAAGAGCAGGAGAAAAACAACAATCAGCTGTTTGAAAGCACAGCTACCTATGCTGACCAATTCGGGCCACTAAAATTAACGGGTTTGCTCGGCTATTCCTACCAGGAGTTTGTAAATGATGGCTTTGGGGCTAATGGCGGTAATTTCCTTTCCGATGCCTTTACCTACAATAACCTGGGTGCCGCTCAGGATTTCGCCAATGGCATAGGCACGGCTACCAGTTTTAAGAATGCGAACAAGGTCATCGGCGTTTTCAGCAGGGTCAACCTGAACTACCATGATACTTATTTTCTTTCCGCCAGTTTAAGACGTGAGGGGTCGACGATGTTTGGTGCAGGTAATAAATGGGGGAACTTTCCAGCGGTAAGCGCTGGTGTGGCCATTGATAAATTGCTGGACATCAAAGGGGTGAACAGTTTGAAAATAAGAGGTAGCTATGGTGTTGCCGGGAATACGCCGCCATCGGCTTACCTTTCGCTGTTAAGGCTGGCACCGATAGGGAATTTCTATTACAACGGGAAGTGGATTCCAAGCTATGGGCCTGCAAGCAATCCCAATCCAGACCTCAGGTGGGAAAGAAAGGCGGAATTTGATATCGGTGCCGATTTCAGCTTGCTGGACAACCGCCTTTCCGGATCATTGGATTATTATAAAAGAAGTACAACAGATCTGATCTACCCCTTGTCGGTTCCTGTTCCGCCAAATCTTGTCGAAACTACACAGTTAAATATAGGGGAGATCAGCAGCAGCGGGTTGGAGGCGGCTTTGAGCTTCCAGGCTATTAAAAGAGACAAGTTTTCCTGGACAAGCGGTATCAATGGTACCTATTATATCAATAATACATTGGTGTCCCTGTCCGACAAAGCAGAAGGATTGGAATTTGGTGGACGCAGGGTAACATCGGTATTGGGGAACCCAGGACTCGGGAATACTCCGGCCACTGTCGTAGAAGAAGGGAAAGCGCTTGGACTGATCTGGGGCCTCCGTTATGACGGACTAACTGAAGATGGAAAATGGAAATTCAGAGATCTGAATGCGGACGGGAAGATCGATGTGAATGATGAAAGTGTAATCGGCAATGGTCTTCCAAAGTTCCAGCTCGGGTTTACCAATACCTTTACCTATGGTAATTTTGACCTCAACTTTTTTCTACGCGGAACATTCGGCCATGATCTCGTGAATACCTACAGGGTGTTTTATGAAGGGAAAAATGTGGCCACTTCTTATAATGTGGTGAATACTAAATATTTCAATCCGCAACTGAACGATGTGCAGAAGTTCAGCGATTACTATGTAGAGAAAGGCGACTATGTGACGCTTGACAATGCCACGCTGGGCTACAATCTGCCGGTAAAAGGTAAAAAGATATCGAAACTCAGGTTATATCTGTCGGGGCAGAATCTTTTTGTGATCACCCGATATACCGGTGTTGATCCGGAGGTAAGGCAAAGCAGTGCATTGGCACCGGGGGTAGACTGGCGTGACAACTGGTTTTCTTCGCGCACCTATTCATTGGGCATCCAGTTAGGCCTTTAAGCATGTTAACACATCAATAATGGATTTAAACAGATTAATTATGAAATCATTTTTTAAAGGATTTGCGTTGCTCCTTTTGATAGGGGTAAACCAATCGTGTACAAAACTGGATGAACAGATATATAGTGAAGTCACACCTGAAAACTTTTTTAAAACGGATGCAGAGTTTACTT
>CBFGNP010000431.1:0-4620 GCA_965650095.1 uncultured Pedobacter sp.
GATGGGACATGCGATTACTATTGGAAAGCCTTTGCGTTTTGACCGTGTTGATCTGTATGCGGGAGTAGAAATGTATAAGTGCTCCGGGACGCCGGTTGATTGCGTTAAGCTGGCTGTAAATAAAATATTTAAAGGCAAAAAACCTGACCTCTGTGTTTCGGGGATCAATCATGGTTTAAATAATTCCATCAATGTAATTTACTCGGGAACAATGTCGGCAGCTGTGGAAGGAGCGATAGAAAACATTCCATCTATAGGTTTTTCACTCGACGATTTTTCTCAGGAGGCAGATTTTAGTCACTGTAAAGAATATATTAAAGTGATTTCTGAGCAGGTGCTGGAGCATGGACTGCCACAGGCTACCTTGCTAAATGTGAACTTTCCTAAGGGGCCTGGGTTAAAAGGAATAAAAATTTGCAGGCAGGCTAATGCCAAATGGGCAGAAGAATTTGATGAGCGTAAGGACCCTTATGAACGACCGTATTACTGGCTCACCGGTGTTTTTCAGAACAATGATAAAGGCGAGGATACAGACGTTTGGGCATTGGAGCATGGATTTGTATCTGTGGTTCCGGTACAATTTGACCTCACTGCACATCATGCGATACCGGTATTGAACAGCTGGACTTTTGATGTACCTGCAGGTTCAGCTGAACGCGAGAAAAAGACAGGTAGAACTCCAGCGCCTGATGGCCTTTCACTCGGATAATTGTTATGGTAGAAAACCGATTATCACGCATAAAAAATTCTGTATTTGTTGGCCTGAGCGTGGGGCTGATCATTCCGGGCATATTGCTTTCATTGGTATGGTACCTGATGCACAGGTTCGTTTTTCTTGGCAAGGCAGACCTGTTGTTAATTGGCTGTATTGCAGTAAATGCGTTATTTATGCACTATGCTTTTAAATTGAATAAGGAGAACATTGGAAGGGGGATTATCAGTGCTACTTTTATCTGGGCATTTGCTTTCTTCTTTTATAAAATAACCCGGTCATGAGGTATTATCTAGTTGCAGGTGAGGCATCTGGTGATTTGCATGCTGCAAATTTGATGAAAGCGCTAAAGGCTGAGGATGCAAATCCGGAATTCAGGTATTACGGGGGCAACAAAATGCTGGCTGAAGGTGGTGTGCTGGATAAACATTACTCGGAAATGGCTTTTATGGGCTTTACAGAGGTGCTGCTAAATTTGCGTACCATATTTAAAAACCTAAAAGCCTGTAAATCTGCGATTTTGGCCTATAAACCTGATGTGTTAATCCTGATCGACTTCCCTGGCTTTAACCTGAAGATTGCTGAATTTGCAAAAGCCAACGGCATTAAGGTCTGCTATTACATTTCGCCAAAAGTTTGGGCCTGGAATCAGAAACGGGTGGTTAAAATAAAAAGGATCGTCGACAAGTTATTTTGCATTTTGCCTTTT
Source organism: uncultured Pedobacter sp. (assembly GCA_965650095.1). Lineage (GTDB taxonomy): Bacteria > Bacteroidota > Bacteroidia > Sphingobacteriales > Sphingobacteriaceae > Pedobacter. Next base: position 1,422 of record CBFGNP010000431.1, read on the forward strand.
GAAGTGGATTTTTACCGGGGCTGGGGCATGGAGGTAGACTATGTGGGCAATCCTTTGCTGGACGAAATTGCACAGTTTACGCCGGATATGGAGTTCCGCAAAAAATATCATCTTGAAAAAGACATCATCGCCTTGCTGCCTGGAAGCCGAAAGCAGGAAATCGAGCGGCTGCTTCCGGATATGTTAAGCGTGACACACAGTTTTCCTGATCATCATTTTGTGGTGGCTGCGGCCCCGAGCTTTGATGAAGCCTATTACCGGCAGTTTATTCAGACTGACAATGTAACGCTTGTCTTTGCACAAACGTACAACCTGCTATATGTTGCAAAGGCTGCAATTGTAGCTTCTGGCACGGCGACGCTGGAAACCGCCTTATTTCACATACCCCAGGTGGTGGTGTATCGTGGCGGCAGTATTTCTGTGGCAATAGCCAGGGCGCTTGTAAAAATCCGGTTCATATCCCTGGTTAATTTGATCATGGACAGAGCGGTGGTTACTGAACTGATCCAGAATGATTGTAACACGGCAAATATTACCCGGGTACTTAAAAGCATTTTAACCGGAACTGAAAGAGCGCAGATGCTGAACGACTATAAAGCGTTGTCGGACAAGATGGGCACACCGGGGGCTTCCCAACGTACAGCTCAGCTCATTCTGGCCTTTCTAAATCAGGGGTAACTGGCTCGTCTGACCGGCCATCATGCATCTTTCTCCGGCAAGCAGCATTCTGCATTGCTCATCCTCTTCAGGTATGTTTACCTGTTCGAGTTCTTTACGGTAATGACGCCTGATGTCTTTTCGTTCCTTGGCTTCAATAAATCTTCTTACCTGTTCCCTGTTTTCAAGGATCAGGCCCGGAACTTCAACGGGTTTATTTTGATCATCTTTCGCCACCATTGTAAAATAGCAGGTATTGGTATGCTTTATCTGGTTGGTTTTTACGTTTTCTGAAATTACTCTTATACCTACTACAACAGAGGTATTGCCTACATAGTTTATGGATGCCATTAGCGAAACCAGTTCGCCGACTTCCACAGGCTCAAGAAAATTAACCGTATCAATAGAAGCTGTAACACAATAGTTGCCGGCATGTTTGGCCGAGCATACGTAGGCTACTTTGTCCATCAGAGAGAGCAAAATTCCTCCATGGATCTTCCCTCCGAAATTGGAATAGGAAGGGATCATCAATTCTGTTAATACTGTTTCTGAGAAGCTAACGGGTTTATAAGCGGCTGTTGGTTTTGGTTGGTTCGGATCGGTCATGTGTCTGTTTGTATGGATTAGGTGTTGAACAGGTATCGAGCCTTAAAAGTAAGGATTTCTTACATGAAGCCATAGGGGGTAAACTTAAAATTGGGTATGATAATGGGAAAAGTGCTTATTTTAGTTCACAGCATTCATAGCCATAATGATTAATCAATGTAATGACTTGCTGATGCTTTAATTGATAAGAAATGATTCTCAGTACGCAATCCTCATCCAGAAGATCTACATTCCATCGTTCAATACATTTCTGTCCATCTAATACGGGCTGTAGTTTTAGTAGGTCAGATTCAGATTTTATATTCGTTTTAAAAAGTAGTACGTGATTAAAGGTTTCCATTTTTCAGGCTGTATAAGGTCAGGTTAGGATATAATCAGGATGAGCACTTTGCTTATCGTAGTTCTTTGGTTAAAATCTGTATTTGATCCCGGTTTGAGCAGTAAAGCCGGCTTTCTTCAGCTCTTCTAAAGGTTCCCTTTTATCTGGATCATTAAATGGTATCCAGTTTACTTTTTCGTCTTTTGAATAGCGCTCCAGCTGTTGTCTGAAGTTATATCCTGCGTTGAGCTCAATAGAAAACTTTGTTGAAAAGGCATATTCATAGAAAAGGGCAGTTTTAAGTTGCTGAACCTGAAAATAATCAGAATTCAATTTCTTCGACAAACGATAATTTCCGCCGCCAATTGCAAAATCAGCAAATGCACCAAAAGCGCTCTTATCCGAGAGTTGATATTTAATTTTTTCAGAAATGGGCAAGATTCCCGAAAAGCTAAGTTTATCGTTTATTTTCCAGTCGAGAGTAACAATCGGTAGTAATACGGTACCAAAAAACTGCTTGGCAAAGGCAGCTCCCAATGAATAGCTAAATCTATCGGAATGATTAATTTTTAACATAAGGGCTCCCGAATACATCATGTCTTCTTCGGATATATCTTTCAAATCAGAAGAAAGTGACGGGACAAACGAGGCTACAATTGCATATTTTTTTGAAAGGGCTTTCTGGAAGGTGATTGGTAAGGAAATGGCATGGAATTTTGTACCTCCAAACTGTGAGCCGATACCAGAAAGGAACAACCCGTTATAGCTGGCGCCTACCAGCAAGAAATCGAGTTTACCATTTTTCATACGGTTTAAAACTGGTAATGTAAATGCGCCGCCCACCTGCCGGACGTTTATTTTTGTTCCATTGAACTTAAACGGGGAGGAGCCGTAATTGGTTTCAAAAGAGCCTAATCCCGGGACCGATGAGATTGATGTTGCTTGCTCTAAGGGCGTATTTTCTCTATCCTGTGCAGATAACCTGGAGTTGATTAAAACGACGGTAAAAATAAATAGGACTATTGTTTTCATGTTTTGCGAAGGTGTTTTTCTAATAAATTTATATTATGACACCTTTAAGCAATATTACCCCTACGGGCAAATGAAATTTATTTTTAATCTGGTAGCAGTCTTCGTTCCTTCCCTTTTAAGAAATGACCAATAATGCCCCCCCCCAAATATTTGACAGCTGATTAAATTCAGCAGTTGGAAATTAAAAAGAGCGTAGAAAATTCAGTACACAGTGTAGTTTTCGTGTCATATGCTGCGCACTAAATGAGCTTATTAGGTGTTTCATGCTAAAGCTGCCGACATGCGCATAAAGCGCACAGGTACATTGTTATTGATGCTATATTGATGCGATGACACATAAACAATTACATCGTAAAACTAAGGTGGAATGCATTCGAACCGATGTGTGCTATGGCAAACGGCTTTGTTCAGGCTTGTAGACAGGCCGCCATAATAAGGCACCTTGTTCGGGTTTCATTCGGGGCGGCTTCGAGAAATGGCGAATAAACAGGATTCAGAATTAGACTAAGGGGAGATGTTGTTCATGCGAACCTGTCCGCGCCAATAACAGGCCGAAAAAAATCAATTTAATTGATCATCTAAATC
>CBFGNP010000432.1:0-4607 GCA_965650095.1 uncultured Pedobacter sp.
CGGATAGAAGGGAGTTACATTGTGATAGATGGTCTTTATTTCCATGACAATACTAATCCTCCCGGCAGCGATAAAAAAACCAGGAACGTGCAAAAGCTTGGTGCTGTTTACCTGGCTTTAGGCTCACACCACAACGTAGTAAAGAACTGCGAGTTCTTTCATACACCGGTGGGCATTAAGGTAAAAGGAACTCATAACCTGATCACCAGGAACTATCTGCATGATGCTGCAACTATGATGGCCTATTCATGGGGGCCTATTGTCATCATAGTCGTTTCGGGCAATAACGAAATTTCCTATAATAAGGTCGAAAATTATGGTGCCTACGGCGGCCCCTACGGCTCTGATGGCGGAGTAATAGAACTGGATGGCGTTGACGAGAATTTTAAAGCCAGCAACATCAATATCCATCACAACACTTCAGTTAACAATCATGGCTTCCTGGAAATTGCGGCACGAAATGTAGATAGTGTTACGGTAGCCTATAACCTAAGCGACGACCGCAATCAGTTTATTGGTGGCGGGGGGTATAAAGTGAAGGTATGGAACAACACAGTGGTAAGAACCCGTGAGCCAAACGTGGACCGCTATATTTTCTGGACATTTAATCCAGAGCTCACCTTTCTGGACGTCCGAAACAACATTTTTTATATCGCCTCCGACTTAGGCGTATTTGGCCCGGTAAAAAAAGTGACCGGACATGTACGGGTTGCTGTTGGCGAGCAGCCGCACAGTAACAATTTATATTACTCACCGGGCAACAGCAATCCGATCGGCATCCCGGGAGGCAAAGGCGACCTGATTGCAGACCCATTATTTGCAGATCCCTTGAACAGAAACTTTCGCCTCAGCGAAAACACACCTGCAAAAGGCAAAGGCATGAAATTAGGCTATACCCGGGACCTGGATGGGTATCCTGTATCCTTAAAAAAACCATGCCCTGGTGCTTTCGAATGTCCATCTAATTCACGTTAAACATATGAGCAGAATTACCCGTAAAACCTTTATCCGAAGCTGTTCGGCAACTTTTGGCCTGATGTCTGTCGGCCTCTCCGGCATTGCAGCAACACCGGTTACAAGAGATCCTTTTTACAAAAGCCTGCCTGGCAATAATGCTGCAAATTCAGATGCAACATTGAGGGGTTCATGGGTCAGGCATGGCAGCCCAGAGCCGGGTGATATCGGGTTAGCCAACTGCCAGATTGTACTGAGCAGTAATGAGCACAGTGCCGTACAACAGGCTGCAAAATTTCTAGCGGCAGATATTGCTAAAATAAGCGGACACATCCCTGCCATCGGAGAAAACAAAAAGCCCGGTCAGACCAACATTGTACTGGCCACATTTGGAGATGAGGCGACTCCAAAAGAGATCCGGCGCGATCAGTTAAAAGGCAAAAAAGAGGCCTTCCAGATATTGACACTGGATGATACCGTTTGGCTTGTAGGTGCCGATTTCAGAGGCACAGCCTTTGCAGCTTACACTTTAGCTGAAGGCCTCGGCATAGATCCGCTTTATTTGTGGACGGGCTACCAGCCGATTAAAAATGCCAGTCTGACCCTAAAAAAAACAATTCATTTTGCAGATAGCCCTACCGTAAAATACCGGGGCTTTTTCCATGATGATGAAGATGTTTTACCAAGGCCGTTCGACAAATATGGCTTCCCCCTACGCATCGGTGATGTGCCATTGGCCTGGTATGAGCGTTTTTTTGAAACCGCTTTACGTTTACGGATGAATATGGTGGCACCTTATGTGCGCGTGCACAGGCGTTATGAGGTGCAAAAGTGTGCCAGCGACTGGGGACTATATTACACCTCCCACCATTACGATATTTTACTCTCGAATCCTTTTGGGATAGAGCGCTTTCATCTTGCGGATAAACGGGGTGTAGGCACAGATTGGGACTGGTTTAAGAACAAAGGGAATATGATCAAATACTGGCGGGGCGGCGTGGAAGAGAATAAAGGTGTAAACGCCATCTGGCCTGTCGGTTTGCGGGGTACGGATGATCATGCCTATGAATTTCCAAAAGACACTTCGGAAAAAGAACAGGCAAAAGTATTCAGAGAGGCCATCGACGTCCAGGTAAAAACAGTAAAAGAATTAACGCCTGCAGACAAGAACCCGGTGTTTCATTTTACGCTGTATACCGAGATGCTGGAAAAGTACAGGAAACATCCTGAAGATTTTAGCGTACCTGAAGATGTCATATTGGTTTGGCCAGATAACAACGACGGTGTAATGAGAGACCTGCCCAATGGAAAAGACAAATGGAAACATGGTGTATATTATCACCTGGCTTATTTCGGCGGCGCACCAACCAAGCAGGGCACACATGTCGTTACACCTTCACGTATCGCAGAACAGTTTAGACACATTGTAGCAGCGGGAGCCACAGAATTTATGCTGGTGAATGTATCGGAAATGCGGGAACATGTGATGGGCGCAAGGATGATCGCCGATATCTGCTGGAATGCAGCTCAAGTGTTAAACCGCGAGGATGCCGCCGAGAAATATCTGCATTGGTGGGCGCTGGAATATTTTGGTGCTGAAAATTCGGCGGCGGTAGTAAAGGCCTATCAAGACTATTATACACTGATCAACAGTTCTGAAAAAACTTATTTTGCTGCCATACAATTTGAGCAGGTACTGGATCAGCTACATCGCAGATTTACGAAGAAACCGGCAAGGGTTTTGGATCAGGCTAAGATTGAGGAACTCAAAAACAGGGAAGAAAAGTATGAGGCTGCATTTAAGCACATTGATCTGCTGCTATCAAAATTAAACAGGGAACAGCGACAATTCTTCTTTGAGCATGTTGAGCTTGGCCTGAGGATAGACCAGCGGCCGACACAAGCTGCAAGACTCCTGTTAAAAGCATTAGAAGAACCCGATGATGCAAAAGCCTGGGACCTGATTGCTGAAGCGGCAGTGCCCCTGGAAAAACTCGAAGTAGAAATTTTACGCGCCGAGCGGCCACCCTTTGATAAATGGTACATCCAAACCTGGATCAGGACACCCGTATCCCCACTTAACATCCATCGTTCCTATACTCAGATCAGGGAATTTATTACCAATAACGGTACAGAAACCCCAATCAAGCCTAGAATGACCTTTGGACACAACATCGGCGGTGCCCGTTTATGGAGTGATCTTATAGAGGAAGCTGCAAAAATAAAAGCCACCTATTAAATTCAACACTATCAAATATGAGACCCCGCTATCTGCACCCTGCCCTAAAATAACCATCCTGCTATCTGCACCCTGCCCTAAAACAACCATCCTGCTATCTGCACCCTGTTAAAATAAAAATTACTAACCATCCCGCTATCTGCGCCCTGTTTAAAATAAAAATTACCTTCTCTGAAGCGGCTTCGCTTTCTTTTAGTTTTTCCCTTAAGGAAAAACTGAAAGTAATGCCGACGCTGAGGAGAACGGCAATTTTTATCAGTTCAAAACAATCAACGCCACAGAACTCCCCTCCAATGTTAGTGGCACCGACAAAGATGCTGCATAATCATAAGCCTGCGTTGAACTGGCGGTAAGGCTTTGCTGGGTAGGATTAGTATAAATGTTATTTGTTTTAGAGTCGATATAATACACCTTAGCATTTATTTTACCTGTAGGAAATGCTTCCTGGGGAATTTTATTGATCTGTACTTTAATTTCCTGATCGGGCGTAAAATTGGTATAGTTAAAATTCCATACCAATACCGCCATCCCCTTATTGTTACCCATGGCAGCCAGTGCATTGATACCCAAACCCTGTGCATTCAATTTTGACGAAGTCGCTTTGATGCGTGTTCCCCTGTCTGATACTTCCTTGCCAAACATCAGGGCATAACCATAAGGATTAGGATAAGCATGATTCAAATCAGACAGTTCACTTTTGTGCAGGATCTCTCCATGACTAATTGCCCAGTTAAACACCCGGTCTACCCCACCCTCGTACAGGTAAAAGGCCTTTGACAATTGCGCAGGTGCCCATGCGGTCATGAGCTGGGCACGTGTCCATGCGGCAGGAAGGAAATCGCCACCTGAAAGCCCGTACTCCGTAACAAAAACAGGTTTGGCTGCAATCCCTTTGGCTGCCAGTGCCGCGGTGATCTGAGGTTTGGCGGTTTCAAACAGTTTAGGATTCGCTTGTTCCGTGTAGCAGTTCATGCTGAAGAAATCCAGGCGCTTTCCAGGATCTGTATCTGCTGCATACAAGGCTAGAAACTGGTTGGTATAATTGACCAGGGCAGAAAAATTAGTGGTGCTGGTAAACGCGCCGTTGCTCAACATCAATCTGTTATTCCCTGCCAGCGCCAGTTCGGCATTGGCAGCATTAATGGCCTTATAATAATCTTTATAGACTTCGTAATAGTCGGCCGCCGATTCACCGGCATAATCCGGCTCATTCCCTGCCTGGATATATTTGATCTTCGGAAATTTTGTTTTGTAGTAAATAAGTGTCTGCTTGATAAAATTTTGAAACAGCACTCCCTTTCCATCACCAGGCAATGGCGCACTAGCTGAGGATTTGTAAGCGGTTAGAGCAATCAACAGAGAGTCGGCGCAGGTAGAATAGTAAGCCAGGGAAGTTTCTGCGGGAACGTCACTG
>CBFGNP010000433.1:0-4582 GCA_965650095.1 uncultured Pedobacter sp.
GGAAGATAAAGTTAAAGAATTGCAGGAATTCATTCAGCGCTTTAGTGCCAATGCCTCCAAATCGAAACAGGCTACTTCCCGTAAAAAAGCTCTGGATAAGATCGACATCTCTGAGATCAAGGCTTCCAGCCGTAAATATCCTGCTATATTGTTCAATAACCTTGGAAGGGAAGCGGGCGACCAAATCTTACAGGTGGAAAACTTATCCTGCACCTTAAATGGCGAAGTGATGTTTAAAAATGTAAGCTTCATGGTCAACAAGGGTGATAAAATTGCCGTCCTGTCTCAGAACAGCCTGGCCACCACCGCTTTTTACAACATCCTTACGGAACGTGAGAAGAACTATACAGGCGAGTTTAAATTTGGTGTAACCATTAATGTGGCCGATATTCCTAACGACAATTCTCCTTACTTTGAAAATAAAGATGAGAACCTGGTAGACTGGTTGCGTGAATACTCGGGTACCGATCAGGATGAGCAGTTCGTCAGGAGTTTCCTGGGAAGGATGCTTTTCTCCGGAGAAGAGGTACTGAAAAACGTTAAGGTTTTATCAGGAGGGGAAAAAATGCGTTGCATGTTCTCGCAAATGATGCTGAAACACGCCAACCTGTTGCTTTTTGATGAGCCAACCAATCACCTGGACCTGGAATCTATTACGGCTTTAAACAACGGTTTAAAAGATTTTAAAGGAACAGCGTTATTTACTTCCCGGGATCATGCATTAACAGAATCTGTGGCTACCAGGGTGATTGAGCTGACACCGAAGGGTGCGATTGATAAGATGATGACTTATGATGAGTACATCACAAGTCCTGATGTTGCGGCGTTGAGAACGGAGATGTCAAAATAAAGGTCAAAATAAACCGTTCTCTTCCGAGCCGACTGCCGCCAGGCGTCCTGAAAAGGACGCAACCGTCAGGAAGTCTCGTCAGAGAAGGTATATTTTGTTTCAAAAAGGATAAAAAGAGCGATCTGGAAACAGATCGCTCTTTTTTATCCACCTATAGTCTATTCCTTCCAGGTCTTTTATCAGATGTTCTTTCAATGCCGTTTCATTTTTGAGACATTCTGATAGTTGACTTTCTTTCTTGTTGATAGCTGTTCTTTGCATGGGAAGGTTTCATTCACTGCTATTAAATGCAATATTTTGCAAATAATCTGGGATTTATTTTAAATGCAACTTTATTGCTTTTATATTTGCACCAGAAAAACAATCGTTATGAAGTCATTTATTAAACCGGCTAAGCTGGATCAATGGGGCATGACAGCCTCAGTTGCCTGTGCCGTTCATTGTGCTGCCTTACCATTTTTTATCAGCACCCTCCCACTTTGGGGTTTGGATTTTCTGGCGCATAGCTGGGTTGAAGGTGGCATGATCTGTCTGTCGCTCTTGATCGGCATCTGGTCGCTCAGTATCTCTTATTCAAAGCACAGAAAGGCACTACCTGTAGTCGTTCTGGCTATTGGTTTTGGATTTATCGCTGCCGGCCATTACTTTATGGAAAGCCTTGAAGCCCTTCTTATCCCCCTGGGTGGCTTTGCTATCGCAGGAGCACATTTCATCAACTGGAAGTACAGCCGCAGCTGCACTCATCCTGCAGTAGCAAATACTTTACACGAATAGTATATGCAATTAAATTGCATATACTATTTTTACACATCACACACATCGCATGAACAAGAAACTCATATTCGGATTATTTTTGCTTTTTGTAAGCATGATCAACCCTGGTTGTACGCACGAAAAAGTAAATAGCAAAAAGCTTTACTTAAAATACTTGTACAGTCATTTGAATAAATAGCCCTTATGATTTCATTAAGATCAGTTTCACATCATTACCCCGGCGGACATCAGATTGCCTTTAAAGACTGGCAGATCGGCAATGGAGAACAATGGCTCCTCCTTGGTAATTCGGGCAGTGGGAAAACCACTCTTTTACACATATTAACAGGAATCTTGAAACCCGGACAGGGAACTGTATGCATCAGCGACACTGCTATTTACGACTTACCTCCCAAAGCACTGGATCGGTTCAGAGGAAGAAATATCGGGATCATATTTCAGCGTCCGCATCTGATCAAAAGTTTAAGCATAGTAGAGAACCTGACATTGGCTCAGCATTTTGCGGGGCTTCCTGCGAATTTGACCCGCGTAAATGAAGTTTTAAATTCTTTAGGGATTGCCGATAAGCGAGATGCTTACCCAAGCGAGTTAAGTCAGGGCCAGCTGCAACGTGTCTCTATCGCCCGGGCCGTGATCAACAAACCGATGTTATTGATCGCTGACGAACCCACTTCAAGTCTGGATGACAGTAACGCGGCGACTGTACTGGATTTGCTCCTGCAACAATCTGTGATCAACAATGCGACACTAATCGTGGCTACGCACGACAAAAGAGTTAAAGATGGATTTACCAAAACGTACGAATTATCATGAGTCCATTAAAAATCAGCTGGAAAAGTTTAACATCCAAACCCCTCTCCTCTGCCTTAAATATCATGCTCATTGCTTTTGGTACAGGGATTTTAACGATTTTACTCTTGGCGTCCAGGCAAATCGGCGAAAAACTGGACAAGAACTCGAAAGATATTGACCTAGTTGTGGGCGCAAAAGGAAGCCCCCTACAATTGATTTTAAGCAGCATTTATTACATCGATTTTCCTACGGGGAACATTCCGTTAAAAGCAGCGATGGACTTGGCACACAGCCCCTTTGTTAAACGTGCCGTTCACCTCGCCCTGGGAGATAACTATAATGGTGTCCGGATTGTAGGAACAGACACCAATTTTGTAAGTCTCTATAAATTAAAAACCTCAGCCGGAAAATTCTGGCAAAAAGATTTCCAGACCACCATTGGATCGGCAGTAGCCAAAACGCAAAATCTTAAGATCGGTGACACTTTTTATGGAGCACATGGATTAACCGGCAGTGCAGATCTACATAAAAGTCATCAATATACCGTTTCTGGAATCCTTGAACCACAGGGGAATGTCGCCGACAACCTGATCCTGACCAATATTGCAAGTGTGTGGAAGATGCATGATGAACACGAAGCCGATGAAACCCATCACCATGATGAGGCAGTAGAAACCACAGAGGAGACCAAAGAATTGACATCTTTACTCATTCAGTACAGGTCGCCGATGTCTGTAGCCATGTTCCCGCGACTGGTGAACGAAACTACAAATATGCAGGCTGCATCTCCCGCACAGGAAAGCACACGCTTATTTTCCCTGATCGGTGTAGGGGTAGATACCCTGCAATGGTTTGCCGTATTGATTATGCTCATCGCAGCGATCAGCGTATTCGTAAACCTCTACAACTCGTTAAAAGAGCGGAATTATGATCTGGCCATCATGCGTACACTGGGGGCTTCAAGAACAAAACTCTTCCTGATTATTATAGCAGAAGGCATCATGCTTACGCTCGCCGGCACGCTGCTTGGCATACTGCTCGGGCATCTGGTTCTGGAATTCATCGGCAGCAACCAGGAGAGCAGCCAGGCACAGCTTAGCGGCTTTGTTTTACTTTTTGATGAAATATACCTGTTTGCCGGCGGCATTGCTATTGGTATATTTGCAGGTATAATTCCTGCAATGCAGGCATACCGGTCAAATATTTCGAAAATATTGTCTAAGAATTAAAACCTTTCATCCTAATAGAAGCCATCATGATAAAGAAAATAATGCTGATTGTTTTACTTTTTACCGGGCTTGCGGTTAAGGCGCAGCACAATCCGAATGATCAGATCAATTCTGATAACTGGGAGATTGTAGGGGCTGTGGATTTTAAAATAGTTAAAGACACCGAGATGCAGGCCATTTTTACGCCTGAAATAAAAAAACATGTCAATAAATCCTTTGAACTGGAAGGATATATCGTACCCATCAAGGACGGGATGAAGCAAACTAAATTCATGTTATCTACCCTACCTATTAACCAGTGTTTTTACTGCGGAAAAAACGGCGTCCCTATTATGGTCCTGATTGAAATGTCGGAACCCATCAAGTTTACGTACAAAACAGTTACCGTTAGAGGAACCCTCAAGTTAAACCCCGGCAATGCGATGGACAATCCGCCAATTGCATTGGTTGCCGCCAAAGTCATATAGCCATGAACATTAATCCGACAAGCATATTAAAAGAGCATGATTTAAAGCATACCAAACAAAGGGTACGTGTTTTAGAGGAGATTGCATTGGATACAGTGGCCATTTCGCAACCGGATCTGGAGAAGAAGTTGGGTAAAGAAATCGACCGGGTAACGCTGTACCGGATATTAAATACTTACCAGGAGAAGGGCATCCTGCATAGGATCATGGATATGAACGGTACGGCCAATTATGCCATCTGCAATTCTTCCTGCTCTGAAGACCATCATCATGATGAGCATGTGCATTTCAACTGCACCAGATGTCATAAAATCTACTGCCTCGAGATAGAAGTACCAAGAATTAAGATGCCGAAGGGATTTACTGCAAAAACCGTAAGCTCTACGGCTTACGGCATTTGTGAAAAGTGTAATGCTATCTAGTGACCGGAATGGCCATCTGCGCCATGGGCATGGCCATGTGCCAGTTCT
>CBFGNP010000434.1:0-4578 GCA_965650095.1 uncultured Pedobacter sp.
CAGACCTTTTTGACATCAACTATTCACTGTTTGATCAGTGGGATGTTCACGTCCATGTGCCTGCAGGCGCTACGCCTAAAGATGGCCCTTCCGCAGGTATTACCATGTTAACGGCCCTGACTTCAGCCTTCACACAACGAAAAGTAAAATCCAACCTGGCCATGACTGGTGAGATCACGCTGAGAGTTAAGGTATTTCCTGTTGGTGGCATAATAGAAAAGAATCTTGCTGCTAAACGCGCCAACATAAAGGATGTTATTTTATGCAAATCAAACCGTAAGGACATTCTGGAGATCAAAGAAAGTTACATCAAGGATCTGAAGTTTCATTACGTGACCGAAATGAAAGAGGTAATTGAGCTGGCCCTAACAAAGGAAAAGGTAAAAAACCCTCAAGACCTGAGTGTCAAAACACTGTTGCCTACTGCAAATTAAACAGGAAAAGACGGATAAATATTGATTCAAAAGCGTTCGGCAGTGCTGAACGCTTTTTCTTTTTAAAACTCAGGCTAAATCTGATAACTTTACGTCGTAAATCAACAAATAACGGATGAAACAACTGCTTCTTGCCCTAACTATTATCTCCCTACTGACCATCAATGTTTATGGGCAGAATTATAAAAATGAATTTGGCTTCCGGAGCGACAATGATTCCTATCTGGCCCAGGGTTCGGACAGGTATTATACCAATGGTTTATTTATCCATTTCAGAAGGGCGCTAAATCAGCAGCACTTAAAAGAAGGACTGGAAAAAAAGACTTATGAAATTACTGCCGGCCAGGAAATATATAATCCATACTCAGGTTCTGCCGCCGATCCGGCGAAGCATGATCGGCCTTTTGCGGGTTACCTATATGCCGGTGGAGCATTGAGCTGGTATTACAGCAATGAAAGCATTTTAAAGACCAGTGCAAAAATAGGGACTACCGGTCCTGCTTCCCTTGCAGAAGATGGGCAGGAATTGCTGCACAATACAATTGGTTTTTATGAGCTGGAGGGTTGGGATTACCAGATAAAAAATGCTCTGGCCGTAAATCTTTCTGCACAATACACCAGGTTACTCCACCGTTCGTCAAACCATGCAACAGATTTTTCTTTTGAGGGCTATGCCAATGCTGGAACAACATTTAGTGGTGCCGGTGCGGGGATTTTATTCAGGGCGGGCGGACTTAATCAGCTTTTTAATTCTGCTTATACCAATGCAGTTATCGGCAATAACCAGAAAACAAAAAGCCTGGTAAAAAGAGAGGTTTTCTTTTATGCCAAACCTCAACTAAACTTTGTAGCCTACGATGCAACGATCCAGGGCAGCATGTTTAACAACGACGACCCGGTTACCTTTGGCGTAAAGCCGATTGTATTTGCCCAGCAAATTGGCTTTAACTATAGTTCACAGCGATTTACTTTTGATTTTGGAATGCTGTTCAAAACTAAAGAGGTAAAAAGTAGCGCTAAAGCACACCAGTATGGCACGATCAGCATGTTTTACCGGTTTAACTAGCAATATGCCTGGAGTTAAGCTAATCCAGCTGAGGGCGTTTTCTTGATTCCTTTTTGACAGCCACAGATTGTTTATCAGCCAGACGTTTTCTGATCACTGCTTTAGGAACTTTCGTTGGTTTTCTTTTTTTGGGGACATGCAAAGCAGATTTAAGCAGTGTGATGAGCTTAGCAATGGTCTTTTCCTTATTTAATAACTGGCTTCTGTCTTCCTGGGATACGATATGAAGGTCGCCTTCCTGGTCTAAACGTCCTGCAAGTCTTTCTGTTAACAATCCCCGTTCTTCATCAGTTAAAAAAGCTGCTGTCGCCGGATTAAAGATCAGCTCTACTTTACTAGAGACCTTATTTACGTTCTGACCACCCTTGCCCCCACTGCGTGAGGTTTTAAATGTAACTGCCTTAATTATTTCTTCTCTACCCGGTACCATGCTGCAAAAGTAGCATTTAAATCCCAGCTAAAAGGAAGAGCGCTGACCAATCCACTGATGTAAGCTTAATTAAAATTTCCTATAAAATATTAACTTTGCCTGCCTATGAGAAAAAATCTCGTTATAGCTATAGACGGCTATTCATCTTGCGGAAAAAGTACATTAGCTAAGGCACTGGCTAAAAAATTAGGCTTTATTTATATCGACAGTGGTGCCATGTACCGTGCAGTAACTTTATATTTTATCCGCAACAAGGTCGACGTGAATGACCCCCAGGCGGTAACAGATGCACTTCAGCATATAGAGCTCAACTTTCACTCCCGCGATTATCAGTCACACATCACCCTGAATGGGGAAGAAGTATCTGACGAGATCAGGCAGATGCCGGTGTCTGAGTCCGTGAGCGAGGTTTCGGCCAACAAACAAGTGCGTCGCGAGATGGTGAAACAACAACAGCGTATGGGAAAATCAAAGAATATCGTAATGGATGGACGCGATATAGGAACAACCGTATTTGAAGATGCGCAGGTGAAATTTTTCATGACTGCGGACCCTAAGATCAGGGCAGAAAGACGGTTTAAAGAGCTGCAAGCTAAAGGTGATACCGCGATCAGTCTGGAAGATGTTTTTGAAAACCTGGCCCATAGGGATTATGCAGATACCACCAGAAAGGAAAGTCCGCTGACACGCGCAGAAGACGCAGTCATTCTGGACAACACCGATCTTACAGAATCGGAACAGCTTGCTATTGCATTGGACATGGTGCACCAGCACCTCCCGTAATACTTTTCCAATCGATTCCATATTTCTAATTCAGTTTTTCTGCAAATATTTGGTTACAATTAACCACGACATCCAAACATTACAATTCCATGGTTTAACTGAAATCTATGATTAATACTTTTGTTTAACAATTTTGTCAAACTCAAGTAATGACCTCAAGAGATACCGGTACAGAGCAGTTAATTAAGGATACAGCCAAGCAGTTGTTTTTTGCCGAAGGCAAATTACACGCTACGACCCAGGAGATTGCAGATGCCGCAGGTGTAAACCGTACACTTGTTAATTATTATTTCCGGTCGCGGGATGCGCTGTTCGACCAGGTATTCAACGAGGCGCAGGAAAAGATTGTAAAAATTTTTGATGAGGTGATGGAATCTGACACGCCTTTCAGAGAAAAAATTGCCAATCTGATTGAGGTCTTTCTTAAAGAAGCCATCAACTTCCCCTACCGGGAACTTTTTGTCATCACGCAAATGAACAGGAATGATGTAATCGATGCCAAGCGGGAAAGGGTTAAAAAAGTAAATGCCTTCCTGGCGGAAATTCAAAATGAGATGGACAAGGGCAACATCAAACAAATGAACCCCAGACATTTCTGCATCAATCTTTTCTCGCTGATGGCTTATCCCCTGGTTACTGCACCCCTTTACAAAATTCTCTACGACATGAAGGATAAAGAATATGCTGCATTAATGGAGGAACGAAAGAAACTAATATTTGAATTTATATTCCCTTAAATACATACACCATACCACGCATAATTTATATGAAAACTAGCATCCAATCGCTTTACTTATTACTCCCTATACTGCTGATCATCAGTTCATGCGGAAATAGTGACCCTAAAAAAGGCGCCGCAGCTTCCGATCAGGTACAGGCTTACCCTGTTGTTACTGTCACACCTCACTCTACCACGCTCGAAACAGATTATCCTGCTACGCTTGAGGGAATTCAAAACGTAGATATCCGACCTAAAATTGACGGATTTATCGAGAAAATATATGTTGACGAAGGTGCATTAGTAAAAAAGGGCCAGTTACTTTTTAGGATCAGTGCTCCCCAATATGAGCAAGAGGTAAGAACAGCCAGTGCAGCGATTAGCAGTGCTGAGGCTGACGTAAATGCCGCGCAGCTACAGGTCAATAAAACCAAGCCGCTTGTTGAGAAAGACATCATCAGCAAATATGATCTGGATGCTGCTCAGCTAACTTTGCAAAGCCGCAAAGCGGCATTGGCACAAGCAAGGGCAGCATTGGCAAATGCCAAGATAAATTTAGGTTACACCACCATTACCAGTCCCGTTGATGGGGTGGTAGGTAGTATTCCCTTTAAAGCTGGAAGCCTGGTAAGCAGCAGCAGTACCCAACCCCTAACAACGGTTGCAAATACAGCCAAAGTATATGCTTACTTCTCTATGAACGAAAAGCAGCTATTGGATTTTTCCAATGTCTATAAAGGCAAGACCCTTCATGCACAAATGAAAAATATTCCGGATGTCAGTCTTATTTTGGCTGATGGAAATGTTTATGCACACAACGGCAAAATTGAATCCATTAATGGTCAGATTAATACAAATACAGGCTCAGCAAGCTTAAGGGCTACCTTTCCCAACCCGGTTTCTTTACTAAAGAGTGGTGCTAGTGCCTCGGTCCGGATTCCTCAGCATATAAAGAACGTGATTCTGATCCCGCAAAAGTCAACGATGGACCTCCAGGGCAAAAAATTTGTATACCTGCTGGGTGATTCCTCGAAAATCGTAAATACGGAAATTCAGGTTATGGAAATCAGCAAAGGCAATTTTTATGTAGTAACTGATGGGCTCAAAACCGGCGACAAACACCGACGCTTACGGGTTCACCTCGAGC
>CBFGNP010000435.1:0-4576 GCA_965650095.1 uncultured Pedobacter sp.
TGTAGTGAAACTACAAGATCAATATGTTTTATTCCGCAACCAGGATTATGGTAAAAACGGTCTAAACACACAATATTCTTCAAAAGACCCTTTAGATTTTGGTGCAGATAGCGATCGGGATATGGTAGGTCAACTTCCTATCGCCGCACCTGAGGTGATCAAGATAAGAGACCAATATTATATTGTTGCGCTCAAACCTGGTTTAAATGGCATGCGCGTAGCCAAGCTTTCTTTTGTAAGAAAACAATTGTAATTATCTCCATTGATATATTAAAGATGAAAAACAAAGTTTGTTTAACCCTGGCATTGATTACTTGCATCGCCATTACTCATGGTCAGAAGAAAGTTTTGCCGAGCAAAAGAAAATATGAAATCCCATATATCAATGGAGCTTTCCAGCATATTTTTAATCCAAATGAGAGTCGTTCACAAGAAGACACTACCTGGTATACAAACGACCATTGTTTTGTAAAGGACAACGCTGGTACCTGGCACGCCTATGGTATCATCGGTCATAAGCCCATAGATCCATGGAAAGGCGAAAATAGGTTCTTTCAAATCACCGCAAAGTCCATCACACAACGAAAATGGGTAGACAATGGCGATGCCATGAAAGTTCAAGAGGGGATTGAACGCGTATTATGGGCGCCACATATTGTCAAAGACCGCAAAACATATTATGTCTTCTATAATACCGGCAATATGCAAAAAGATGCGCCAGCGACACCATCATGGGGCCAGTTGCGCATGGCAAAAAGCACAGACCTAAAGAATTGGGAGAGATTCGAACTGAACCCGCTTTTCAGCGATCCTGGCCATGCCAGGGATTCATTTGTAATGAAGTATAAAAATAAGTATTACTACTACTATACCAGGTTATACAATGAAGTAGACCAACGTTCGGTAATCGCACTTAGAACGGGTCCAGATCTTTTTCATTGGAGCGGCCCAAAGATAGTACACCTACAGCCCCAAAAGGTAAACTGGGGAGAAGATGCCGAAAGCCCGTTCATTATCTTCAGAAAAGGGATTTTCTATCTTTTCGTTTGCAGGGCGAGAACCAAATATAACCAAACCGATGTCTACTGGTCTGAAGATCCCGAGAATTTCCCGCGAACACAATTCGCTTGTACACTACCATTGCACGCGGCTGAAGTTATTTACGATAGACAAGAGGGTTATTTTATTTCTAATACAGGTTGGGATAAAAAAGGAGTGTACCTGGCTTCCTTAAGTTGGAAAACCATTAGATAAATAAAACTGATATAGGACAACATGCTAAAACTTTGAGGTAACCATGCGAGTGATCAATCAGCTAATAACAGTTGAAATTTCGGCAATTATTAAAAAAATATAAAGATGAAAAAGGAAGAAAAAAATGACAGGCGTTCGTTTATAAAAAAATTAGCCATTGGTAGTATTGGTGCTTCAGCAATACCTACAGCATTGTTTTCCGCTGTTCCAGCAAATGAAAAAGGGAAAGTAGCGTCCATACCTTCTCCTGGAAACAAAAAATATAATATTCCCTATACCGATGAGCGATTGAATAAGGTGGCTTTCCCAATTGGAGGTATTGGCGCAGGTATGTTCTGTTTGGAAGGAACAGGTGCCATATCGCATCTATCGGTTCGCAACAATCCAGAAATGTTCAATGAACCAGCCATGTTTGCTGCAATCAGCATCAAAGGAGAAAAAAATGGTGCGAAAATTTTAGAAGGCAATGTGCCGACCTGGAAGAAATTTGGCCAACGTGATGCCGGACTTGGCGGTACTGCCGGAGCTACTTGGGGGCTGCCAAGATTTGAAGAGGCTAAATTTATGGCTCATTTTCCCTTTGCAGAAATAGCTTTAACAGATAAAGATATTCCATTAGCTATTCAAATAAAGGGTTGGAGCCCGTTTATCCCTACCGATGAAGACAGCGCCAGCTTACCAATAGGAGGCTTGGAATATCGATTTAAAAATACGACTACAAAAGCATTAGATGCAGTTTTTTCCTATAACAGCCGTAATTTCATGGCGCAATCTGGCACATTGAACGCCGTTAAAAGTATTAAAAACGGGTTTGTGCTTTCGGCTGAGGGTACAACCGCAGATCCACAAAAACAAGGAGATTTTGCCATATATACAGATGATTCATCTACTGTTGTTGACCATTGCTGGTTCAGGGGCGGCTGGTTTGACGGACTGACCATGATCTGGAACCTGATTGCGCAAGCTGAAACCAGCGCTAATCCGCCCGTATCAAAAGATGCACCTGGTGCATCTTTGTTCGTTCCATTCTCCCTAAAGCCAGGCGAAGAAAAAACCATTCGTTTGATGATGGCCTGGTATGTACCAAATACCAAACTGACACAAGGCGAAGTGGCAGCAACGGATAAAGAAAGGGTTGCGAAAGATCCACTATTAAAGTATCATAAGCCTTGGTACAGCAGTAAATTTAAGAACATAACAGAGGTCGCCGACTATTGGCAGACAAACTATAGTGATCTGCAAAATAAAACGCAAAGTTTCACCGATGCATTCTACAGCAGCACACTCCCCGAAGAAGTGATTGAAGCAGTTGCCGCCAATTTAACCATTTTAAAATCTCCAACCGTATTAAGGCAATATGATGGAAGGTTTTGGGCTTGGGAAGGCTGCGGCGATAATTGGGGCAGTTGTTATGGTTCCTGTACCCATGTTTGGAACTATGCCCAGGCAATATCGCATCTGTTCCCAAGGCTTGAACGGAGCTTGAGGGATACGGAGTTCAACGAAAGCCAAAATGCAGAAGGACATCAAATGTTCCGTTCCAATTTGCCAATTACGCCTGTAGTGCACAATTTTCATGCTGCATCCGATGGACAATTAGGTGGTATCATGAAAGTATACCGGGAATGGCGTATCAGTGGAGATAACAAATGGCTGGCCAGCATCTATCCTAAAGTACAGACTAGTCTCGATTATTGCATCAAAACTTGGGACCCAAAAGGTAAAGGTGTCGTGGAAGAACCCCACCATAATACCTACGATATTGAGTTTTGGGGACCAACAGGCTTTGCAACCAGCTTTTACCTGGGCGCTCTGAATGCGTTAATAGCCATGGGGCGTTTCTTAAAAAAAGACATTCAAAAATATGAAACCTTATACAGTAAGGGTAAAAAGTACATGGAAACCGAGTTATATAATGGAACTTACTTTACGCAAAAAATTGAATGGAAAAACCTTCAGGCACCTGACCCTACACAAGCACAATCGTTTCACACGCAATATACTGCCGAAGCAAAAGAGCTGCTTAAAAAAGAAGGACCTAAATACCAATACGGAGATGGTTGTCTTTCTGATGGCATAATGGGTGCCTGGCTTTCCAGAATGTGTGGCTTGAATGATCCTTTCGATCCGGCCAAAATTACGAGCCATGTAATGGCTGTACATGCAAATAATCTTAAAATTAACCTGCACCGGCATGCCAATCCACAGCGCCCTACTTTTGCCATCAATAATGAAGGTGGCCTCTTGCTCTGCTCATGGCCAAATGATGGAGCATTATCCTTGCCATTTGTATACAGTAATGAGGTGTGGACAGGTATTGAATATCAGGTGGCCTCACACCTGATGTTGATGGGAGAGGTTGAAAAAGGACTTGAAATTGTCCGCGCTTGTAGAGACCGTTATACAGGCGAAGTGAGAAATCCATTTAACGAATACGAGTGCGGTCATTGGTATGCCAGGGCGATGTCTAGTTATGCCATGTTGGAAGGCCTCACTGGCCTTCGCTATGATGCAGTAGATAAAACACTATATATCGATTCAAAGATCGGAAATTTTACCAGTTTTCTCTCCACCGCAACAGGATTTGGCACTGTAACGCTCAAGGCAAGTAGGCCAACGCTCAGAGTAGTACACGGTACAATACCAGTTAATCAGGTAATTATTTCTGGAAAGGTGGTGAACTTAACCATGGGTTAATCATAAACCTGAATATTAATGATTGCAGCTATGTATTGCAAAGGTATATCGATATTCCACCAACTAACCTTCACGTTGCTACTGATGGGCAAGGTTACATTTGGGCAAAACCATGAATTGGCTAAAACACCTACACGAATTGTAGGCAAGCTTAATTCCGGGGCAACCTTATGTGTAACTCAGAATAGCTCAGGTAACTGGGGAGTTTTGGTGAAAAATTCAGTTTCTATTCTGGTTTTACAAGAAGAGCCCGCTCAAATCGATATCGTGGAAGAAGGCAGGCCAGCTGTAGCCTACCGCTCAGGATATCGGAAAATTCTCAAGCATATAAGTGGTTTCACCGGGTTAGCAACTATTACTCCAATGGTGGGAGTGGTTTTCCATGTAGAAGACCATTGGATAGTTGAAGATAAGCTAATCCGAATAGAAAGAACAGTTCGGGTTAAGGGAACTTCCGATAAAGGTTTTATTTCGGGCATGAGCCTAGCAACGGCTCGGCAATATGCTTGGACTGACCTGCGCTATTTTATTCCCTCCGTGATCTATGGTTATCCAGGAAATACAGCCAACCCAAAACCTGACCGCATTGAAGTTAGAGAAACAGCCATGACAGCGCCAATTGCAG
>CBFGNP010000436.1:0-4570 GCA_965650095.1 uncultured Pedobacter sp.
CAGAACCTCAAGCGCATGTGGGCGCTCCTTGGCGTGATCGCGGCTATCGCCGCAGCTGCCACGGCAAGGTGCGGCCAGAATTTGAAGGCCCTGTTTAAAGATTTTATTTCCGGCATTGGCCCATCGTAAATCGGATCAGAAATGATTTTTTGATAAAGCCGCTCACTTTTTGATTCCGAAAAGGAAAATTCGTCGCCAAGTCTTTCCCAATCTCCATCCATAACCTGTGCCAAATTCTCCGTTGCTTCATGTTTTTTAATGTAAGCCAAAAGCCTGTCATACTCTTCCTTGCTGATCTGATGATCCGCGTATTTTTGAAGAAGATTCTTGATTGTATAGTTTTCAGTTTTCATTTTACTTAGGCAACTTAAAGGGGCTCTATAATTACATTACACCGCAAACCGAAACAGGGAGTAGGGGAAAACTAAAAAAAAATGGAGTATGAGGTGTTTTACAATTTTTGGCAGCCCAACTTACATCCTATAAGGGTTTAAAGTAAGTCATCTATACAGCGTAATTTCCGTGCGTCGATGTCATACACTGCCGGAAGCACATCGGGCCAAATGCAACTCGCGATGGATGCTTATTGCTTTAGAAAATCACATCTTGTTGAAGAAAATTAAAAACAACCATGAAACGCCGTAAGTCTCAAAATGTACACGCAAAGCCTTGAGGGCTTCGGCGCTATGTTTTTTCACTGTTTCTTTTGAAATATTGAGTTTCTCAGCAATTTCGAGTTGACTTAACCCTTCGTATCTGCTCAACCTGAAAACCAGTTGTTGCTGTTTGGATAATTTTTCAAGTGCCTGCTCTGTAAAATCTTCAAGTTCTGCCAGATTAAGCATTTCCTCTGTACTATGGCTGATATCCTGATACCTTGCCCATAACTTTTCTGCGGCGGCATGCGACCTGGCAGCATCACGGATACGGTTTAAGCAAAGTCTTTTACAAATGGTATAAAGATAGGCCCCCAGGGGCTGGCTTTCATCAATTTTTTGACGGGAGGCCCAAAGATTAATTAAGGCATCATGGACGGCCTCTTCAGATTGCTCCCGGCTGTTCAGGTAGCGTAAACTAAAGTGATAAAGCTTTTTATGCCAGGTATCGAAAATATGCCGAAATGCGACCTCATCGTTCTGCCTTAGCAAAACGACCAGTTCCTTATCGGTATACCCGCCATAACTCATTATTTTTAATCTCCCAGGTTAAAGTTAGTGTTTTTAGCAAGTATACGCAAATCCCGGTTAATTAAACACATGGGATAGCCGTCAAGATTCGTTCTCCTGCACGGACCGGTTGCCCGTTTCGACCTCCACTTCTTTAGTGGTTACCGCGTAATGTGAGGGATGAATTTCTGATCCATAGGCTACGGCGTAAGCTTTTGTAAACTCCGCTCCGAAATACAGGATGATAGCCGAATAATAGGTCCACAGCAGCAAGATCACTAAAGATCCGGCAGCTCCATAAGTACTGCCCACATCGCTTTTTCCAATATATATCGAAATGCCAAACTTGCCCAGCATGAACAGTAAGGCGGTGACCACAGAACCGGAGATCACATCCCGCCATTTAATGATTGCATCCGGTAAAACTTTAAAGATCACCCCAAAGATCAGTGAGACTACAGCCAGGGTGACGATTTGATTGAGGATATAGAATAGTACGACAGACACATCCGAAAACCGGGCCTGTAGACGGGCGCTAAAACCATCTAGTACCGCAGTAACAGCCAGGGAGACGAGCAGCAAAAAACCAAGGCTGACAATGACAGAAAAGGAAAGAAACCTGTTCTGCAACATCTTTAGCCAGCCACGCTTAGGCTTTGGCTTCAGGCCCCAGATACTGTTGATAGAATCTTGAATATCAGCGAATACAGTAGTTGCACCAACGAGCAGGGTGACGATCCCGATAATAAAGGCGACTATTCCTTTATCTCCGATGGCTGCTTTTTCTACAATTTCCTGAAGCTGTAATGCGGTTTCTTTTCCCATAAAGCCTGCAAGCTGCTCGTAGATCTCTCCCTGGGCTGCTTCCTGGCCCAGAAAAATACCGCAGAGGGAGATGATGACCACCAATAGCGGTGCCAGAGAAAAAACCGTATAATAAGCCAGCGAGCCGCTAAGCTTGGTTACCTTATGGTCGCTAAAACCGTTAAAGGAATTTTTTATTACTTCCCAGATGCCTTTTATCGTAATTTTTTTAGCTTTCATGTTTCCTTGTATCGGTTTGTTCTGCTGCATATGTTTGCCAGGGCTTTTCCTGATCGGGATCGCTTGCCGGTTCCTGTTCTGCGGTCGCCCCGGATTTTTCTTCTTCCTCCTGGGCTTCGCAATGTTTTTCAAAGTATCTTTTGATGGCAATTCCGGCAATCAACTTTTCAACGACGGATTTCTTCCAAAGGATGAGGCAGGCGACCAATGTGAAAAAAATTGTGGCACAGCCAAAGCCTTTGGTATAACTGTTTAACAGGTATGACAAATAAAATGCCAGTGTGATGGCTGAGGCCAGAAAAGCCATCAGGAGCGACAGCAGCACAAGCGTGTTTGTAACCAGGTCGGCCATTAGCTTGAATGCCTTTTCTAGAGCGAGCAGTTTCAGTAGCTCCATACGGATACGCAGATAGTCCTTAACATCATTCCAAATGGTGCTAAGATTTTTAGGTAGGTGTTGTTGCATAGGTCGGTATTGGGCATTACTAACCATCCTCCTGAAAAAATGTTTGCCCAAATTCAAAAACAGGCAAGATGGGCTCAGTTGAAGACATCGGGTCTTTTCGTATTCTCCGGATATGGATATTTCCCGATCCGGATCTAGCGGGGGGTGCATATCGGTTTTTTCAGTGCTGAGATAAACGGGAAATTAACCTCCAGGCGCTGATTTACATGTTTGTGATAAAAATACAACAGCGCTTTATTACCTTTGTCGGAATTTAAACCAATAGAATGTATAAGAACTGGTGGAAAATATTAGGTTCGGTATTAGTTTTATATACTACCATTGCCGGATTACTTTTGGGTGTACCCCGTTTAGCTATATTAAATGAGACGATACGTAACCTGTACTTTCATGTGCCTATGTGGTTTGCAATGCTTACACTATTCTCAGTTTCGGTGTATTTTAGTGTTAAGTGTCTATTAAGTGGAAAGGAATCGGATGATTTACGTGCTGTAGAGAGCATAAATGTAGGTATAGTGTTCAGTATACTTGGCTTAGTTACCGGAGCTTTTTGGGCTAAGTTCACCTGGGGGCAGTTTTGGAGCTTTGATGTAAAGCAAAATTTTACGGCTATTGCAATACTTTTGTACTTTGCCTATCTGGTATTGAGAAGTTCAATTGATGAACAGCAAAAGCGTGCAAAAATCTCAGCAATCTATAATATTTTTGCGTTTCCGATGATGGTAGTTTTGATTATGGTACTGCCACGTTTGTCGGACTCACTACATCCCGGTAATGGGGGTAATCCTGGATTCAATAGTTACGATCTGGACAGCCGTATGCGGATTGTTTTATATCCTGCATTTATTGGCTGGTCCATCATTGGCTATTGGATATACACGATTAGATACAGAATTCGGACAATAGAAAATAAACACAATTCCTAAAATGAAGAGAATCATATTTGTACTAATGCTATTTTTAACTTCTGTAAAGTTATTTGCTCAATCCAATGAAGTACAGATGGCTGACACTTTACGGAGTAATGGAAAGATATATATTGTCGTTATTTGTATTCTTATCATTCTATTTGGTTTGTTAATTTATCTGTTCTCTCTGGATAAAAGATTAAAAAAATTAGAACAAAAATCTACTGCTAAAAACTAATTTTAATTCGTTTAAACGCTGTTTTTTCGGGCAATTTGCCGTGGTGTTCCACATACACTAAGCCGTTATCCATTTGCATTAATCGTTTTTTTTAATGCAATTTTGTACTCATAACTGAGAACTTAATTCAAATTCATAAAAAACAACTAATGGCTAATACAGCAAATGAGATCATGGCTAATACAGCAAATGAGACAAATTTCTTTGCAGATGTCTGCAAGAACTTTGACAGTGCCGCGCAATTTACCGCCCATCCGGAAGGTTTATTAACTCAAATCAAAGCTTGTAACAGTGTGTACCGGTTCCAGTTTCCAATACGCAGAGGTAATGGATTCGAAGTGATCGATGCATGGCGTGTGGAACACTCGCAGCACATGAACCCCACAAAGGGAGGCATCCGTTACAGTGACATGGTAAATGAGGACGAGGTGATGGCACTTGCGGCTTTGATGACTTATAAATGTGCGATTGTAAATGTACCATTTGGAGGGGCAAAAGGTGGAATATGTATAAACCCTAAAAATTATACCATAGGTGAGTTGGAGAACATTACCCGCCGCTATACTACAGAACTAATAAAGAAGAATTTCATTGGTCCCGGTATCGATGTTCCTGCTCCTGATTATGGGACTGGAGAACGGGAGATGAGCTGGATTGCCGATACCTATATGACCATGAACCCCGGTCAGCTGGATGCACTTGGCTGTGTTACAGGTAAACCTATTGCGCTGCATGGTATACGCGGACG
>CBFGNP010000437.1:0-4522 GCA_965650095.1 uncultured Pedobacter sp.
CCATCCTTACTCCAGTCAGGGCCAACCCTCCTCCTATCATCAGCAGGGCCAGTACCAGGAACAAAGCACTAACTACAATAAGTGCGCTTACAAATTTGGCCAGCAACAAATTGTCCCTGTAAATGGGCTGGGCCATAAGCCCGATAAGTGTTCCGTTATTATGCTCGGCATTAATGGCATCAAAACCCAGGCTAATGCCCAGTAAGGGAGCCAGAAAGCTTAAGAACACATGAAAAGGAGGTATAGAGTTGTCAGTAGTAGTGAGCAGCTTAAGGTATAAAAAGAGGCGGTCGGGGTCGTTGGTATTGCTCACAGCCGATCGGATGTTGCCTAAAGACACATACATCGAAGCGACAAACGTTAGTATGATCAATCCAATCAATACGATAAAGCGCCAGCTTCGGATATGGTCTGCCATTTCCTTGTGAACCATCACACTAAAAGGGCCGGAAAGTGATTGACTCTTCATTATGTTCAGTTTATGTCTTCAAAATACTTTTGATAAATGTCATCCAGACCGTAATCTTTTTGATGTACGCCTGTGATATCGTATTCTTTTTCAACAAGAAAACGGACCAGTGCCGCTGTGATATCCTTTGTACACTCAAATTCCACTGTTGTTTTATTTGTCGTAATCTGCTTAATATCCTTCCATTGTTTCAGTTCCTCTTCTAACGACCATGGCTGAACGATCGTCTTCGCCAGCTTAATGGATACAACGTGCGCCTCATGACTAAACAGGTTACCAGATAAAGTATCGATATTGCCTTGTGCCAACAGTCTTCCTTTCACGAAGATCCCAACGCGATCACATACCTGTTGCACATGATGTAAATGATGCGAGGAAAGCAGGACAGTTAGCCCCTGTTCTTTGCTGAGGCGCTTGATCAGGGTCAGAAATTCCCTTACGCCGCTGGGATCGATCCCCAGGGTCGGTTCATCAAGAATGATGACATCGGGTTGCTTGATCAGCACTTCAGCCAGGCCTAACCGCTGTTTCATACCGCGGGAAAAAGTTGATGTTTTCTTGTTCACAGCTGTGGAAAGCCCGACGGTCGCAAGCATCTCTGTTGTGCGTTTTCTGATCTCATTTTCAGCCATCCCGTTTAATCTTGCTATATACACCAGGTTTTCGACTGCGCTCATATGATCATAAAAGCCTAAGCTGTCGGGCATATAGCCCACTTTTCTTTTCACAGAAATGGGATTGCTGGTAGCATTATGGCCGCAGACAAAAGCAGTACCACTTGTTGGATCGGTAAGTCCCAGCATCATCAGTATAGTGGTCGTTTTGCCCGCTCCGTTGGGGCCAAGCAGTCCAAAGATCTCCCCTTTACAGATGTCGAGCGTCAGATCATCAACAGCCTTTTGAGGGCCATAACACTTAGTCAGCCCCTTGAGTTGTATAATAGGATCCTTCATTTTTCTACCTTCTGCCGTACTTGCGGATAAGATAATACACCAGGGAAATGGCCAACAGGATCACTAATATACCGATCCAGCCAGAGAGCAATGAAGTGGTCACGACCATCCTGAAGGCCGCCTGGGAATTGCCGTTGCTATTTGTTGCCGTGAAGGTCGCAGCATAGTCTCCCGCAATCGTCTTATCTGGTACCTTAAGCTTTGCGGTCACGGCCTGAGTCTTCCCTGGCTCCAGTTGCTTAACCTTTGCAGGTTCGAAAGTGGCTTCCCAATGGGTGGGTAGTTGCGAGGAGAGTTCAATATCGTTCAAGGGCAGTGTACCTGAGTTCCTTATTTCCAGTTGGATCTCCTTATGGCTACCGGAATTAAGTTCTTCACTCAGCTTTCCGCTTGGTGTGGTCAGCGTTATCCCATAGGATCCCTTCACAACCGCCTCCAGATTCAGGGACAGCGTATCGGCATGAGCTATTGCTTGTACGGGTATCTTGTACTTGCCAGGCGCAGTATTTGCTGTTGCATTGACCTCAATGGATATATCACGGCTGCTTCCCGGATCTATATTGACTGAGGTGACCTGGTTGCCATCGACCTTGTAGCTGATGATCCAGCCTGCGGGCAGATTGGTTTTTAGTTCAAATACCGCCAGTTTCCCCGATCCATTATGCAGGGTCGTATTGTAACGAAATGTTTCATTCGTAGCGGCCTCGATATTAATCAGTTTTGCCGTTAAACTGGATGGACCACTAATGCTGGCAACAGGACTTTGAGCATGCAATGTCAATCGGGATGTGAGAAGAATTAATAAGATTAAAAAGGATGTAAATCTCGAATAAAGATTGGAAGGTGAGAATTTTAACATGATCTAAATACTAGAATTAATATAATAGCTTAAAAAAATGTTTGTTCAATATTTAATATGACAAGGACAAATCAAAAAAACAAAATAAAATTTTCAAATAGTTTTAACATTTTTTAACAAAAAAATGGTTTTAGCTATGCGATGGATTTGAGTTTCCCGGGTTGGTCATGAATGTCAAAGCTGCTGTAATCATCTATAGGGATAGCACTATTCCTTATTCATTCTAACAATACGTGGATAAAACTTGCCTTGAATATCAACCAGGAACTTTCGGCAAAAGCCGCTTTTGTTCCCAAAGTTTCCCTTGCCGTTTGTCCAGTTGTATCAGTTGTTTATCACGATCAGTTTTAACAAGCCGCTTTTTTCTCCGGGCCGATTTTTTACAGCACAGCCATTCATGTATGTCCATTGGACTTCCATTTAATTTTGTCTTGAAATGTTATTGGATCTCAGTTCGTCCTTGTGTAAGGACATACCCTTTTCAAAAGTGCTCAGAAAATCCCATGAAATTGGGGCAGACAAACATTGCATAAGATACCCATGCAGCCGTTTAATTATTAATAAAACAGAGAATTTGACTGCCTAATTAGGCAATGAGCGAAAGGGACGATATGTAGATATGCGCTGTCATGATTCCTTGATATTTAAAAGATTAACAAATCAGGGATTGGATGCAAAGGTAGAAAATTATTTTAATCTAACTAAAAAAGAAAAAGAACAATTGGTCGCCAATCGTATAAATCGTATAAATCGTATAAATGCAAATTACTCCTAATATCTTTTTTATTATACTAAACTGCTCATCTAAGAAGTTTTTGTGCCCCCCTTTACAAATTTCGACCCTTTTTCTCCATGGTCTGAAATGATCAGCGAGTTCAGCTATCTGTCTGTAATGCTTGCTAACTACCAACAAGGCCAGGAAATTGCCACACAGACTGGATATTTCGATCCATTAATTCATCACTATTATGTTTAAAATAAACACTTTACACATTTAACAACTTGACAAGAACACTCTTTTTTCCTAAAAAAATGCTTAAATTTAATAGCCCCTAGAATTAATTAAAAACCATATGTTATGACAACTATTAACGAATTTAGGGAAAGTTTGAGAGGCGATTTAATAGAGCCTCAGGATGAGGAATATGATGAGGCCTGCAAGGTGTATAATGCAATGATCAGCAAACATCCCCGCATGATCGCCCGTTGTATGGATGTGGCGGATGTGATCAGGTCAGTGAATTTTGCAAGAGAAAATAATATACTGCTTTCCATTCGTAGCGGTGGACACAATGCGGGAGGTTTAGGAATTTGTGAGGACGGATTGGTGATTGACCTTTCCAGGATGAAGTATACGCGTATTGACCTGCAGGCAAAAACCGTAATGGCAGGTGGAGGATGCACCTGGGGAGATATTGACCATGCCACGCATGTGTTCGGAATGGCAACACCCAGCGGAATTATTTCTACAACGGGTGTCGGAGGTTTAACTACCGGAGGAGGTATTGGTTATCTTACCCGTAAATACGGTCTGAGTATTGATAATCTGCTGGCAGTAGATGTAGTGTTGCCTGACGGAAGTTTTGTTGTTGCAAATGCAGATCAAAATCAAGACTTATTTTGGGCCATAAGGGGAGGTGGTGGAAATTTTGGTGTAGTTACTTCTTTTACATTTAGGCTGCAGCCTGTATCAATGATATACGGTGGTCCTATGTTATACGAGTTAAGTGATGCAGAAGAGGTGATGAAATGGTATCGTGAACTGATAAATGATGCACCGGATGAGCTGTATGGTTTTTTTGCATTTCTCACTGTTCCTCCTGCAGCTCCTTTTCCGGAGCATCTTCATCTTAAAAAAATGTGCGGGATTGTATGGGCTTATACGGGACCGATGGAAAGTGCTGAAGAAACCTTCAGGCCTATTCGTTCTTTCAAGACTCCGGCACTTGATTTTGTTGGCCCCATACCTCAACCAGCTTTACAGCGTATGTTTGATGGCTTGTACCCTACCGGGCTTCAGTGGTATTGGCGTGCTGACTTTGTAAAAGAACTAAGTGATGAAGCGATTACTGAACATATTCAGTTTGGAAAGGAATTACCTACCATGCATTCCACCATGCACTTGTATCCTGTTAATGGCGCGGCATCACGGGTTGGCAAGACGGATACCCCCTGGAATTACCGCGATGCGACATGGGCAATGGTCATCGTAGGTGTTGACCCTGACCCGGCAAACAAGGA
>CBFGNP010000438.1:0-4518 GCA_965650095.1 uncultured Pedobacter sp.
CCTGGTGCCAGGAATGCCCAACAGGTTTTCTTCAGCACAGGAGGTTTTTATCCCGCCCATGCCCCGCGCCCGCTGGTCCCAGTATCCCCGGTCAGTCATGCTGGCTATCCCACCTGGCTTGTGGTAATTCTCACGCTCCGAATCCGTAAGCCGCCGGTCATCCAGCGCCGGCTTCTTCCAGTTCCGGCATTCCGGCAAATCCGTTTGCATTTCGGATTTACCAATAACCGATAACCTGGCACCTTTGGCAATCATGACCTTCCGGATATCAGGCCTTTTCAGTAACATATAATTGATGATGTCCCTCGCAATCAGCAATGCCGTGGAAGAAACCTGCCTGGAAGAAACAACCGGGATCCCAAAGGCATCGGTATACTGTTGATAAAAAGGATCCAGTTTCAATGCTTCAGGTGGTCTGCCGATCAGCAATTGATCCAGGTTTTGTGCGATAGGCTGCCCGCTATGCAAAGGTAATTGCTGTGCAGGGGCAGGGCTTACGCCCAGGGCCAATCCCATGAGCAAAAAGGCCACACGCCAGCCGCCTCGATCTTTCAGTTTTTTAGTCATATTCAAATAACATCAAATAACGGGTCAATTCCATCCAACTTATTAACCAGTACTACCAGTATATTAGCAAAACGGGTCTAAGGCAATCAGGTAATATACTGGGATTATTAGTTAATTTTAGGTGCGCAGTTCTGGGGCAGAAACCAGCATGGTTGCATCAATCAATCGTAAGGAGGGTTTAAAACCCCTGTTGTCTGCATTCATGGATTTGCGGTTAATTCGTAAAAAATTGCAAATAACACGCCCGGCCCGTCCTTTAACGGGAAAACCGAGCGTAGACCTAAAAATGAAGCTTAGCCAGCAATGCTGTGTACGCGGCTCACATTGTGATAGGCATCAATATAAGCACGGGGTGACTGACCGATCAGGCTTTTGAAAACCCGGTTGAAATTGGTAATACTGTTGAAACCAGCCTTATAAGCCACACCGGATATGCAATCCGTCTTGCCACCCGACACCAGGTTTTTGCAGGCATCGTTGATCCGGACCTCATTGAGAAAGGAGATAAAGGTATGACCAGTATGTTTTTTAAAATAACGGCAAAAGGCCTGTGGGGTCATGTATGCCGCGTTCGCCACATCATCCAGATCAATCTGGTTGTTGTAATTGCGCATGATAAAGTTGATGATGTTACTCAGTCGTGCGCCCTCATGTTCCGAAAGGTCGGTAGAATACACATCCGGACATAAGGCCTCCACTTCATCATCAATGCTGAGCAGCACTTCGAATAAACTTAAAAAATTGAAAAGCAGGTCCGTTCCCGAAGCACGGTGCACATCCAACATCTTCTCTGCAAGCTCTGCATTGAAGCGCGGGGGAATTTTAAACCCGTGTTTGTGGTTCTTCAGAAAAGAACTGGCCATCTTCAGCTCGGGTAAGTTAAACAGCCCTTCCAGGATTCCAGAAGGATTAAAATAGATCGAACAAGCCTTAATGGTTTTGGTCTCATCCCCCTCAAAATACTCAGGATTGCTTTTAAAGAGATGAGGCAAATTGGCACCGATCAGGTAAAAATCACCTGCACAAAAAGAATGCATGTTGTTGCCTGCAATCAATGTCCCCTCCCCACGCTGCACCCAGGTAATCTGCCATTCATCGTGGCGGTGCAGATACTGATAAAAATAAGGCAATTCGATCTGCTCGGAGATGACACTTTTGTCGTCCGGAACAAGGATGGTGAATGGAAGTACTTTCATGTTGGTTCGGTTAAGAGTTTTGCAAAGGTTAATTTACAAATTTTAACATACAACCATCATGAAATCTTTGATTCGGTTAAAATCCTGCTATAGCTGGCTAATATCCGTCAAATGGCCATTTATTATTCAACTGCCTTCACCTGCACAACCTTCAGGTAATACATTTGCTCAATACCGGTCTCAGTAAACAGCTTTCCCTGTCCTTTGTCCAACTGAAGGCGTTTCCAGGTCGTCGTAGGATAAATCTTCAACTTATTTGAACCAGGCCCCTTCAACACCAGGGGCAGGTTAAAGCCTTTCAGACATTGCGCATACCGGTAATGCACTACATCCCCTTCCAGCCTGTATTGCAATTCAGGGATCTGTACCGTCTGCAAATACTGATCAAATACTTTGGCATAATCAAAGCCCGCTTTTTTAGAAATGAACGATTCAATATCCGCACTGTTCACGGTTTTGTGGTAAAAGGTCTGGTTCATATCCCGGAGGATTTTTCTGAACAGCTCATCGTTATCCAGGCTGTGCCGGATGCTGTGCAGCATATTTGCTGCTTTCGGGTACATATCACCACTTCCCTGCGCATTCACTCCATAGGCAGGTATAATGGGTTTGTCGTTCCTGATCCCCGACCGGATCCCATAATTGTATTCATTTCCGGCCTGCTTGCCAAAATGGTACTCCACAAACAGCGTTTCACTGTAATTGGTAAACCCTTCATGCACCCACATGTCTGCCAGATCGTTCGTAGTAATGTTATTGCCGAACCATTCGTGTCCGCTCTCATGGATGATGATGAAATCCCATTTTAAGCCCCAGCCCTTTCCTGAGAGGTCCCGCCCGAGGTAACCGAACTTATATTTATTACCGTAGGAGACGGCCGACTGGTGTTCCATACCGGTATGCGAAGCATCAATCAGCTGGTAACCATCTTCATAAAAGGGATAAGGCCCAAACCAATGCTCCATGCTTTTAAACATCTTGTGAACCTGATCAGGCATATAGGTCTTCGCCTTGGCCAGGTTGTAATCCAGCACCCAGTAGTTCACATCCAGCTTTCCCTTTTCCCCGGCGTAACTTTCCTTAAAATTGACGTATTTCCCGATATAGGGAATGATGCAGTAATTGGCAATCGGGTTCACTACATTATACTGCGTAGTGACGGTGCCATTGCCATTGTTTTTTCTGAACACCAGTCTGCCATTGCCGATGGCGACCAGCGTATCGGGGACAGTCATGGTCAGTGAGGCACCCTGATCCGGTTCGTCACTCTGGTGGTCTTTGTTGGGAAACCAGATCGAAGCACCCAGGCCCTGGCAAGCCACCGTCATCCATGGCCGGGAAAGGGAATCCGTCGTGAATATAAATCCGCCATCCCATGGCGGCCGGATCGCCTCGTGAACTTTTCCATGGTAAAAGATCTGCAGCGCATTCCTTGCCGCTACCTGTTGCGCCGGAACACTGATGTACCAAACTGTGCCCTCCTTTGCATATGGAAGCCTGCTCCCATCCTGATAAATCACACTGTCGATCAGCAATGGTGCAGCCAGGTCAATTTGCATCCTGACGTCCCCTTGATGCGCTTGTACAACCCGATATACAATCCTGTTGGAACCAGAGATGGTCTTCGCCTTAAAATCTGGCTCAAATGCAAGCTCATACCGTTGTACATCCCACCAGCTGCGCTCCGGTGTCAAACTGCCCCGCAGGGTATCGGCCCGGGTAAAACCCTGCTGAGCCTGCGCAAGCACCCGGTAAGCACCAAGGCAGACCAGGCAAAGCATCAGGACGTTGATAATAAAGATCTTTTTCATAATCATTTGTGATGGATAATTTATTAATAGGCCTCGGCCCTGATATTTTCAATTTCTCCCGTGGAATGAGGCAGATGTTTCCCCAGCATTCTTGCCCCCTGATCCAGGATCAGGAAGTCATCTTCCAACCGTACCCCTCCAAAATCCCGGAAGGCCTCAACCGCATCATAATTAATGAAGTCGGTAAACTTGCGTTCCGCCCGGTACCTGTCGAGCAACTCCTCATTGAAATAAATTCCGGGTTCTACCGTAAGGACATAACCGGGTTCAAGGGCTTTACCCAAACGAAGGGATTTGAGTCCGAATTCAGTCGTATTTTTGATTAAGCTATCGTCATATCCGACGTATTGTTCGCCCAGGTCTTCCATGTCGTGCACATCCAATCCCATCATATGCCCCGTACCACACTGGAAAAACAAGGTATGCGCACCTGCCGCTACTGCGTCTTCAGCATGGCCTTTCATCAGTCCCATAGCCTTCAGGCCAATTACCAACTGTTTACAGGATTCCAGGTGCACATCCAGGTAGCGCATACCGGGAGCCAGCATTTTTGAGGCCACAAGGTAAGCATTGCGCACAATATCATAGACCTCTTTTTGTACCGCTGTAAATTTTTTGGCCACGGGAAAAGTCCGGGTCAGGTCGCCCGCGTAGCCCATTGCCGTTTCTACTCCGGAATCGTTCAACACCAGCCTACCCTCGGTCAACCGGTTTCCCCGGTCATAATTGTGGAGGATCTGCCCATTCACCGTAAAAATTATCGGATAGGCCAAGCTTCCCCCCGACTGCAAGGCCGCCTGATGGATGGCTGCTGCCATCTCCCGTTCATACATCCCTGGCCTGGTCGTTTTCATCGCCATCAGATGAATATCCGCCGTCAGTGCCGCGGCCATGTCCAATTCGTCAATCTCTTCAAGCGCTTAGACAGAACGTTCGGCAACCAC
>CBFGNP010000439.1:0-4517 GCA_965650095.1 uncultured Pedobacter sp.
AAAGGTCTACATGGCCTGCACCTTTCACATAAACCAGCTCTTTGGGCATTGCTGCCCTTCTGTAGGCATCTTCGCTAAATTCCTTAGAATGCGCCTGGTCTCCTGTAATGAACAACATTGGGCGAGGAGAAATGGTTTCGATGTCGTTGAAAGGATAAAAATTCATAAACTTGGTGTTGCTGCTCAGGGTTGGTTTTGTTGTGGTTTCCCGAGATGCCCCTTTTGTCGTATATTCTCCACGGGGAGTTCTATAAAAATCGAAAAACTCACGTTGTATCGGATGAGTGTTTGCCTCTAATTTTAGAACCGTTCCGCCAGTATATTTAGTTTCACCACCTAGAAATTCTGCATATCGCTGTTCCGCTGCTTCAGCAATGATCTGCTTTCTCTGTTCCAGTGTTTGTGAATGGTTCAGCGCATCACGGTTGGCCGATCCCATGTCATACATACTCACTGTTGCAACAGCTTTCATCCTCGGATCGATCTTTGCAGCACTGATCACGAAACTGCCACTGCCACAAACACCGATAATTCCAATATTATTCCTGTCAACAAAATCGCGGGTTCCGAGGAAATCAACAGCTGCGCTAAAGTCCTCAGCATAAACATCCGGTAAGACAGCATTATGTGGTTCACCTTTGCTCTCGCCCCAAAAAGACAGATCGATTGCCAAGGTGATAAAACCCCTTTCTGCCATATTCGAGGCATATACATCGGCACTTTGTTCCTTTACTGCCCCCATCGGGTGACCGACAATTATTGCAGGGTTCTTTATTTTTCTGTCTATGTCATTGGGGATAAAAAGGTGCCCCGCAACTGCCATCTGATATTGGTTCTTGAACCTAACTGCATACATGGTTACCTTGTCACTCACCTTAAATGCGGTATAGTTTTTTCCTGATATTTCTTTCATCTGTACCATATTTGATGTTGATTGTGCGCAAACGGTGCCGCAAGAAAGGACCGCAGTTAGCGTAATAAGAATTGATTTTTTCATGTCTAAATGTTTTTAATAAATTTTGCTGGAACCCCTCCGGAAATTGTATTTGGAGCAACATCCTTTGAGACAACTGCTCCAGCGGCAACGACTGCATTTTCTCCGATGGTTACACCCGGAAGTATTGTTGCTCCCGCACCAACCCAGGCATTTCTTTTGATGTGGATAGCCTTCGGAATCAACGAATGCCGGTCTTCGCTTGAGGTTGGATGTCCTTCGGATAATAAACTTACTTTCGGAGCAATAAACACATCGTCCTCAATGGTAATTCCTCCCAGATCCAAAAACACGCAATCGAAATTGATGAATACATTTTTACCAATTTTCGTATGCTTTCCGTAATTGATGTGCAAAGGCGTAAATACATTAACTGTGCTGTCAATTTGTGAACCTATAATTTGGCTTAAAAAGCTTCTGATTTCTTCAGGCTCAGTTGCGTTATTCATTTGGACCAAAAGCTTTTTTGTTGCAAATGAAGCTTCCATCATTTGATAAGCATCTGGATCGTTCGGTAAAATAATTTCCCCATTGCGTAACCTTTCGAAAATATCCTTTGTGTTCATAACCATAATTTTTATAAGCCAAAGATAAAAGGTTTTAAAAGGTGTTATGTTACATTTATTTCGCAAGTAATGTCAAATATTACCTATTATCAACTAATAGTTATATTTTTACTTAATATGGCAGCAAATCAAAAAGTTATGCTCTGCAAAGCGGTATCGGGAAGTGAATTCCCAGTTGACTTTAATATCCGGTTTCATACACATATTTATTGTCAAAGTGGGAGCGTGAAATTTGTCTTTAACGGCAAGCAATATCAAAGCAAAAAAGGTGAGTTTATCTTTTGGCTGGCTGGCATTAATGTTTCGGACTTGTCTTTTTCAAAAAGTTTTAAGGCCACGATTCTGTTTGTAGATAGCGATCTGCTTACGGCAAGTTTGCCGAGTGCCACGGCGAGCATCGACAGCATTATACATTCCAAAGAATATCCGATTTTGCATCCGGATAAAAAAGACAAAGAGAAAATCCTGAAAAATTTTAAGTTGCTGTACGATATGTCGCAGGAAACAAGCCATCGATTTTTTGAGGAAGCCCTTAAGCTCCAAATGCAAATTTTCTTATTGGAAATGTGGCACATTTTCGAAGACGAGCTCGACAGGAGAAAACGAAGTCTGCAAAGCGGAACCCTGTACGAACAGTTTATACACTTGGTACAGGAACATTGTATGAAACAGCGGGAGGTACGATTTTACAGTAACAAGCTGAATATCACACCCAAATACCTAAATTACATTTGCAAGGTCAATACCGCCATAACGGCATCTGAATGGATACAGCGTAACGCAAAAGAGCGGATCATTATCCTATTGCAAAATAAAAACCTTAATATCTCCGAAATAGCGGATGAAATGGATTTTTCAAGTCGTTCGTTCTTTACCCGATATGTGAAAAAATTGCTTGGCGTAACGCCCAAGGAATACCGGGAACGAATTTGAATAATTCATAAATTATACGAGTTCTGAACAAAACGATTACAAAATATTAAATTATCGTATTGTTCACCAAAACTCACCATAATGGAAAATCAAATAACAAGATCCCTAAC
Source organism: uncultured Pedobacter sp. (assembly GCA_965650095.1). GTDB lineage: Bacteria > Bacteroidota > Bacteroidia > Sphingobacteriales > Sphingobacteriaceae > Pedobacter. Next base: position 2,604 of record CBFGNP010000439.1, read on the forward strand.
CACTAAAAAGGTAATCGAGGATTTCAAAGTCAAGGGCACAATTCTTTCAGAAGAAGAAGCAGAAAAATATATTGACTTAGTATACTTCTTTTCAGAACAGGCTTTCAAACTCTATAATGCTAGCAAAACTTGCAATCCTGTCGAATTTAACAGCATCGAACCGAAAATAGCTGAGAATATAAATTATAATCTATTCGCTAAGAAGGTGTTAGTGAAGCAAGTTTGAGTTTTTTAGGAGCTTTGCACATTATGGGTGCGGATACTGGGCTCGAACCAAAAATCGGCTCTATTTGCGCTATGCACGGATTTGAAAATCAGCTAAAAACAAAAATGCCCTTCACGATATCGTGAAGGGCATTGGCTCCCTCTGCTGGGCTCGAACCAGCGACCCTCTGATTAACAGTCAGATGCTCTAACCAGCTGAGCTAAGAAGGAGTCTGGTCTTCCAAAAACGCTTCTGATGTACTCTTAAGAACGCATCGCCTTGTTCGTTTTGGGAATGCAATATTAGGGGTTTTAATTTATTTATGCAATATTTGCAGTGAAAAAAAGTGAAAAAAAACTTAATTAATTTATATGAGCCTGATAATCATAGGAACTGTAGCTTTTGATGCGATAGAAACACCCTTCGGGAAAACAGATAAAATAGTAGGTGGCGCCGCAACTTATGCAAGTTTGGCTGCTTCTTACTTCTACGATAAGGTAAAAATTGTTGGTGTAGTAGGGGACGATTTCCCTCAAGCGGACATTGACACTTTTACAAAACATGGTATTGACACCGAGGGACTGCAGATCAAAGCAGGTGAAAAATCATTCTTCTGGTCAGGGAAATACCACAATGACATGAACAGCCGCGATACATTGGTTACAGAGCTAAATGTGCTGGCCGACTTTGATCCTATTATTCCTGAGCGCTATCAGGACTGTGAATTTTTAATGTTAGGTAATCTGACACCTGTGATACAGCAAACTGTGATCAATCGCCTTAAAAACAGACCTAAATTGATTGTGCTGGATACTATGAACTTTTGGATGGACATTATGATGCCTGATTTACTGGAAACCATTAAAAAGGTAGATGTGCTGACCATCAATGATGCAGAAGCACGCCAGCTGTCCGGAGAATACTCTTTGGTGAAAGCTGCAAAAAAGATTCTGGAAATGGGTCCCGAATACCTGATCATTAAAAAGGGGGAACATGGCGCATTGTTGTTTCATGAGGACAAGATCTTCTCGGCGCCGGCACTTCCCTTAGCCGAGGTTTTCGATCCAACAGGAGCAGGAGATACTTTTGCAGGCGGTTTTATTGGTTATATGGCGAAAGTTGGAACCGTAAACTTCAACAACATGAAGAATGCCATCATATTTGGCTCGGCACTGGCTTCGTTCTGCGTAGAGAAATTTGGGACTGAGAAGATCCTGAACCTCACAGAAGCAGAGGTAGCAGCCCGGGTTCAGGAGTTCGTGAACTTAAGCGCTTTTGCAATAGAAGCTTAGTGAGCACCTAATAGGTAAACTAATGGCTATTCATATTCTGGGTAGCCATTTTTTATCCAAGCAGTTTGCCTATGGCGATGAACTTTTCAAATACAGTTTCCGTATGCGGAGCATCAGGCAGCTCATCACTTAGGTCCTGTCCCGCCCAATGTTCATAATGTTTGCCGTTACGCCATAACCTGCTCTCTGTCACATCATAAATCAATCCTTTGTAGGCTACCCATATTTGCGGTTTGTCTTGCCCATTCCGTAAAGCGAGCTGTTGTTTTGTGTATAAAGGTAGATTATCCATGAACTTTTACGGTTTTACCTTTAAAAAGCTCGAATAAGTATACCGCCAGCAAGAGCATACCCATTAAATAGAAATAGGCTTCAATGGAAACTCCTCCCAGTTTTAATTTTAACGTTGCATGTTCA
>CBFGNP010000440.1:0-4517 GCA_965650095.1 uncultured Pedobacter sp.
CCGATTGTATTTGGGCGCTGGGAAGGCATGGAACTGATGAATTACTCGGCACTGATCTATGCTTATGGGCAGCACAACATTGCCGTCACCGGTAATGGGATCTTAGATGGGAATGCGACCTACAATGATTGGTACTCATGGAATACCGGCAAACCCTCAAAACAGGTTAAAGCAAGAAATTTATTGCAGGAAATGAACCGCAACCAGATAGATCCGGGAAAACGGGTTTTTGGTGAAGGAAGTTTTTTAAGGCCAAACTTTATCCAGCTTTACAGCTGCAATAATATTCTGATCTCCGGTGTTAAAATGATCAATTCACCCATGTGGAACGTAAACCCGGTATTGTGTGAAAACGTAACCATGGAAAATATGAAAATCATTGCACATGGATCGAATACGGATGGCATTGACCCCGAATCATGTAAAAACGTACTCATCAGAAATTGTTATTTTGATACAGGAGACGATTGTATAGCCATTAAATCGGGCAGGGATCATGATGGAAGGAGGATCGCCAGACCTGCAGAAAACCATATTATTGAAAATTGTCAGATGAAGGATGGACATGGGGGAGTAGTCATTGGCAGCGAGATCTCAGGAGGTGCAAGAAATATCTTTGCGATAAACTGCATAATGGACAGTCCTAATCTCGAGCGTATTTTAAGGCTTAAAACCAGTTCCAGCCGTGGCGGAATTATTGAGAATGTGTTTATGAAAGACATAAAGGTTGGCGCGTACCGTGATGCTGCGGTAACTTGTAATATGTTTTATGAGCAGCCGGGAGATTTTATGCCCGTGATCCGAAATATCTGGGTGGAAAATGTTGATGTGCAGAACGGCGGAGCATATGGCATTTTTGTGAATGCCTATAAAGAATCGCCGGTAGAGAACTTAAGGATTATTAATTGTGATATCAGAGGTGTAAAGACACCCATGAAAATAGATCACGTAAAGGATTTTGAACTTCAAAACGTAAAGATCAACGGTGTAGCCGTTACGAAATGATAGGTGTTAGTCGCGGGTAAATAATTTGGTATCGATCACTTTATCCTCGAACTCCGTTACGGGATACTTGCTTTCAATGAGCTGTAGCAGCATTTCTGTTGCAGCTTCACCCATTTCGAATGCAGGTTGCCTTACCGAGCTGATCGGATACTCAAATAGGTTCAGCACATCAGAATTGCTGAAGCCTGCAATTGCCATTTGTCCCGGAACTTTAATGTTCAGTTTTTTCAATACCTCAAGGCAACCAATAGACAACCGGTCGCCAGCTATAAAAATGGCATCAGGTTTATCCGGCAGGGTAATCAGTTCGGTAACTGCTTTTTCTGTTTCCTCGGGAAACATGCCTCCATGTGGGCAATATTTAATATAATCGGGATTGACCTTTAAATCATATTTGTTCAATGCGGCAGTGTAGCCCCTAAGGCGTTCAATACTGATAGAAAGGTGTTCAGAGCTGGTGACGTGGGCAATCCTTTTACATCCCGACCTAATCAGATGACTTGTCGCATCGAATGCTCCTTGTTCATTATTGGCTCTAATTTTATGTGTATTGATGTTGCTTGGTACCCGGTCAAAAAATACCATTGGCATCCCCCTTTCATGCAGGTATTTTAAATGAGTGGTGTCTGAGGTTTCGGCTGAAAGAGAAACCAGCAACCCGTCTATTGAGCGCGAGGCAAGGTGTTGCACATTTATTTTTTCCCGGTCATACGACTCATGGGTTTGGGTAATGATGACATGATACCCTCTGTCGTATGCAATAGACTCGATGCCGTTAATGGCCTGAGAAAAATAATGATTGGCAACTTCACTCACAACAACACCAATGGACTTTGTTCTTCTTTCTTTTAGACTTAGCGCATTCGGATTCGGCTGATAGTTTATTTTTTCTGCGTAATCAAATACCAGCTTTTTTGTTTTAGCGCTGATCTCGTAAGTATCCCTTAAAGCCCTGGAAACGGTAGAGGTAGACAGGCCAAGGGCATTGGCTATATCTTTTAAGGTAGGTGGCTCAAACATAAGTAAATAGAGTGGTTGGCTAACACATTGTTCTTAATAAGATGCAATATAAGGTTAATCTGATTAATATAGAACCAGCCCGCTGCGGTTCTCGGGAACGATTGCATAAATTTACCTTATGCATACATAGGAATTTTAAGGGAAACGATGTAACTTGTTGATAGGGAGGTCTAACCAGCTTCTTAACTAACCAAATTAAATAATGTATGAAAAAACTACTACTCCTATGTGGTGCGCTAATCCTGTACATTGGATTAGCCAACGCTCAAACAACCCGACAAATCACAGGTAAAGTAACCGACAAATCTGGAAAGGAAACGATCCCGGGCGCAAGCGTGTCTGTAAAAGGTAGTAAAACAGCGGTAAGCACCGATGTTAACGGGCAATTTAAAATAAATATTCCGGCTACAGGCAATGTCGTCCTCGTAGCCAGCTATGTCGGCTATACCCTACAGGAAATTGCTGTGGGGAGCCAGTCTAATGTCAATTTTGCACTTGCGGAAAATGTATCGGCATTGGACGAGGTGGTTATTAATGTTGGATATGGCACTGTCCGAAAGAAGGATCTAACCGGAGCCGTTTCATCAGTAGGGGCAGATGTAATTGCCGCGGCACCCGTTTCTTCCGCTATCCAGGCCATTCAGGGTAGGGTTCCCGGCGTGAGTATCGCATCAACAGAAGGCTCACCAGATGCGGAAATGATCATCAGGGTAAGAGGCGGGGGGTCGCTTACCGGTGACAATTCTCCGCTCTATATCGTAGATGGCTTTCCAGTAGCATCCATTTCTGATATTGCGCCTGCTGATATTGAATCTATTGATATATTAAAAGACGCCTCATCAACTGCAATTTATGGATCGAGGGGCGCTAATGGAGTCGTGCTGATTACCACCAAAAACAGCAAGGATGGGAAAACAGCCATTAGCTTCAGTGCTTTTACCGGAATAAGAGAAATTGCCAATACTTTGGATGTATTAGCACCTTTGGATTACGCTACATGGCAATACGAAAGGGCTTTGATTGCAAACAGACTGGATGATTATACCAAATATTTCGGCAATTACCAGGACATTGATCTATATGGGACTGTTGTACCCAACGATTGGCAGAACATCGTTTTTGGCCGCACAGGTACTACGTACAACCAAAATTTAAACCTCAGCGGCGGCGGAGAAAAAACAAAATTCAGTGTAAGTCACAGCTTTGTCAAAGACAAGGCAATTATGTTGAAATCAGGTTATCAGCGGCAAAACCTGAACTTTAAACTGAACCATAAATTATATGATCAATTAACGCTTGATTTCGGCGTCCGCTATGCTGATACCAAGACAGACGGAGGAGGTGCCAATGAACAAAATGAAAAATCCTCTGCAGACTCCAGATTAAAGTATGCGATGATTTATCCTCCTTTTCCTGTGGGGGATTTAACAGATAATGACATTACTGATCCGGCATTCAACATGTATAACCCAATTGACGCGATCAATGACAACGATCAGTATATACACAGAAAAACGTATAACCTAAATGGGGCATTAAACTACGAAATTATTAAAGGACTGAAAGTTCGTTCGGAGCTCGGGTACGACGGTTATAAAAATGATCAGGACCGCTTTTATGGAACCACGACCTATTTTGTAATTAACAACGTAACAAATTACCCTGGCTTTCCTGCTGTAATCTATACAAACACGACTAGAAATGCCATCAGAAATACAAATACGCTGACGTATGACTTTAAGAAGTTCTTAAATAAAGACCATCACCTTAACTTGTTATTAGGCCAGGAGTACATCAAAACCGAACAGGAAGTATACACTACTCAAATTAATGGCTTTCCGGCAACTTTTAATTTTGATGACACCAGGAAGTTATCCGGACAGGGAAAAGAAAGCAAATCGGCAAAAGTTTTTAATCCCGATGATGTATTGCTTTCCTTTTTCAGCAGAGCAAACTATGATTATAAAGGGAAATATTTGATGAGTGCAACTTTCAGGGCAGATGGTTCTTCGAAGTTTTTAGAAGGTAACCGTTGGGGATATTTCCCCTCTGTTTCTGGTGCATGGCGAATTTCGGCTGAGGATTTTATGAAGAACACCGCATCCTGGCTGACGGACCTGAAGTTAAGAGCAAGTTATGGTACCGCGGGTAATAACAATATTCCTACCGGTCAAACTACGCAGTTGTTTCAGCCCAATGACCCTACAACACCGGTATATACAAATGGTTTCGCCAACTTTTTAGCACCCTCTAAAGTAATGGCCAATCATGATTTAAAATGGGAAACCACAGTTACTAAAAATATTGGGTTAGATTTCTCCGTATTGAATTCTAAAATAACCGGTACAGTGGATGCGTACTTAAATAAAACAAAGGACTTACTTATGTTATTCCCGGTTGCCGGAACTGGGTATGATAACCAGTATAGAAATCTGGGAGAAACCCAAAATAAAGGAATTGAGTTTTCGGTAAATTGGAGTGCCATCAGAAAA
>CBFGNP010000441.1:0-4516 GCA_965650095.1 uncultured Pedobacter sp.
TAGAATGGCTTGGTGTATTTACCGGAATATTGTGTGTGTGGCTTGCGGCAAAGAATAATATCTATAACTGGCCAATCGCCATCGTCAGCGTAGTCGTATATATGTTCATTTTCTTTGAATCAAAATTATACGCAGACATGGGTTTGCAGGTTTACTTCTTTATCATGAACATTTATGGTTGGTATTACTGGAGCAAAAGCAGAAACAATCCGAATGCTTCAAGACCGATAGCAGACGTCGGACAAAAAGAAATGCTGCTTGCTCTTATCGGAATCATTGTTTTCACCTTCCTGCTTGGACAAGTACTTTACAAAAACACAGATGCAGCTTTACCCTATCTGGATAGCTTTTGTACGGCATGCAGCCTGGTTGCCCAGATATTTCTGGCCCGAAAAATTATTCAGAACTGGCTGATTTGGATCTTCATAGATGTGATATATGTTGGTATGTATATTTCGAAAGATTTATACGCAACGGCGATCATGTATGCCTTGTATGTTTATATCGCATTGGTGGGTTATTTAGACTGGAGGAAATTATACCGTGAACAGGCAAACTAAAAAAATAGCTGTCGTTGGCCCCGAAAGCACGGGAAAATCGACCATAACAAGTCAACTGGCAGCACATTATCAGACCCTATGGGTACCTGAATATGCGCGGTATTACTGTGCTGCTTTAACAGCTCCCTGTAATTTGCAGGACGAAGTAAACATGTTTCACGGACAGCTGGCCCTGGAAGAATCGATCCTGGCGATCGCACAAAAGGAGGTCATTTTCTGTGATACCACCTTTCTGACTGTAAAAATATGGAGTGACGAAGTTTTTGGAGAAACGCCGGCTGTGGTGCTGAATGCACTGCCAAACTATCATTACGATCTATATTTATTAATGGACATCGATTTGCCCTGGCAGGAAGATCCCCTGCGGGATTTCCCCCATAAACGCGAGTATTTCATGCAGGTATGGCACAAAGAACTTCAGGCCCTGAACGCAAATTATATCCTAATTCGCGGACAGGAAAGCAGGCTTGACAATGCTATTGCTGCGGTTGACCATTTCCTTCATCACACTTAAGCTCGTCGCTTTTCTTGCTATTGATAAAATAAGCAGGTACCTTTACCGCATCAAAAGGGGGTGCCTTGTTTTGCAAAAACACAAAAACAGGCTGAGAGCATACCCATTATATTTGTACGCAGATATATGCACCTGATCCGGATAATGCCGGCGTAGGGATTGGAGCTATGGAGTTTTAAGGATTGTAAGTACCCCCTTACTTGCAGTGGTATAACTAAAAAAATAAAAATTGAGAACATTATTTATCGCCTTAATGGCGACGCTGCTATTGCCTGTTCTGGCAAAAGCACAATTCAGCATTTCTGGAACCGTATCCGAAAAATCAGGCAAAACCTTACCAGGCGCATCAGTGACACTTAAAAATAGCGCTGCCGGAATTATAACAGACAAACAAGGCAAATACCAGTTCAACAACTTAAAAACAGGAAACTACACCCTAATTGTAAGTTACCTTGGTTATCAAACGGTAGAAAAGACGGTAAAGGTTGGCAGCAATGAGATCGTTGACATGACATTAGCCCCATCCGCATTTCTTGCCGACGAAGTCATTGTAAGGGCCACACGTGCTACGCAAAAATCAGCCAGCACTTATAAAAACATAGATAAGGCTGAAATACAACAGAATAATTTTGGTCAGGACCTGCCCTTTATCCTGAACAACACACCTGGTGTTGTAGTCACTTCAGATGCCGGGGCAGGAGTAGGTTATACCGGAATAAGAATAAGAGGCAGTGATGCCAGCCGGGTAAATGTGACGGTAAACGGCATTCCATATAATGACAGCGAAAGCCAGGGGACTTTTTGGGTAAACATGCCCGACTTTGCCTCTTCTGTTGATAACATACAGATCCAGCGTGGCGTTGGTACCTCTACAAATGGTGCGGGAGCTTTCGGCGGCAGTCTAAATATCCAGACTACCTCGTCATCGGATCAGCCCTACGCGGAACTAAACAATACATTTGGCTCATTTAACACGATAAAGAACACAGTTAAAGTAGGTACCGGACTGATTGACAACAAATGGAGCTTTGACGGTCGTTTATCACGAATTAAGTCTGACGGCTTTATCGACCGCAGTGCTGCTGATCTGAAGTCATTCTTTTTATCAGGTGCCTATCATGGAAAGACCGACCTGTTAAGGATCAACATATTCGGCGGTTCAGAAGAGACCTACCAGGCCTGGAACGGAGTTCCCGAAGCAAAATTACGCGGCGATGTTGAAGGCTTGAAGACACATTATGAAAATAATCTGGGCTACCTGTATAACACTACAGCAGATTCTTTAAATCTTTTCAATTCCAACAACCGGACATATAATCAGTTCACCTATAAGGATCAGAATGACGTCTATACACAAAGTCATTATCAGGCCTTGTACGCAAAGCAATTTAACCCGCAATTTTCATTCAACGGGGCCTTGCATTATACGGATGGGAAGGGTTATTTCGAGGAGTATAAAGCCGGCCGCAAATTTGAAGATCTTGGTCTCCCTAATGTGACTATTGACGGAACAACCATCAGCAGAACTGATATTGTCCGTCGCCGTTGGTTAGACAATGATTTCTACGGGTTAACGTATTCATTCAATTATAATCCTGGACGCGATTTAAATTTCACCCTTGGCGGAGCTTATAATCAGTACCGCGGCAAGCACTTCGGAGAAGTGATATGGGCCCAATATGCCTCAACTGCCGCAAACGATTATCACTACTATGACGGCAAGGGAAACAAGGATGATTTCAACAGCTATGCTAAAGTTAATTATAGTCCGGTAAGCCAGCTGAGTTTATTTGCCGACCTTCAATACAGAAATGTAGCATATGATATTACCGGAACGGATAAGAATCGTAAAATACAGGACTTTCATAACAACTACGATTTCTTCAATCCTAAATTTGGCGCCACCTACGTCCTTAACGAACAAAGTAACATTTATGCCTCGTTTAGTGTGGCCAACAAAGAGCCAAACCGCGATGACTTTACCAATCTAAAAGATGATCTTGATATCCCTAAGCCAGAACGCTTAAACAATGTTGAGGCCGGTTACCGCTTCAAAAACAACATCCTTAACGCCGGTGTTAATGTATATGGAATGTTTTATAAAGATCAGCTGATTTTTACAGGAGAGATCAACGAATATTCCGATGCCTATCGTCAAAACGTAGATAAAAGCTCGCGTATAGGTCTTGAACTGGATGCGTCTTACATCATCAGTCCTAAATTCGCTCTAAATGCCAATGCCGCGTTGAGCAGAAACAAAATCAAGAATTACATCGACTATGTGTCCGAGTATGACAGTGATTTCGAATTGATCAATGTACAGGCTACCACTTACGCAAATCCTGACATCTCCTTCTCGCCTAACAGCGTGCTTTTTGGCGAGTTCGTTTACAAGCCATTATCGGGCCTTGCCCTAGCATGGCAAAGCAAGTATGTCAGCAAACAGTATATGGACAATACCCAGAACGAAAGCCGCAAGCTGGATGCTTATTGGGTAAATAATGCCAGGCTTGGCTATGACTTCAGTTTGAAAGGCATCAGAAATATTAACATCGGGATATTGGCCAACAACATCCTGAACAAAAAATATGAAAGCAACGGTTATACCTATAGCTCAATTTACCCATGGGCAACGGTCACAGAAAACTTTTACTTTCCCCAGGCAGGAACTAATTTCCTACTTTCGCTTAATTTGAAATTTTAAATCTATAAGGATATACATATCATGAAAAAGTTCATCGAAAAGCTACATTTTATCACGCACGATATTCAGCAGCTCAGCCATATTGAACAGGCGCAGATTGCCTGCAATGCTGGGGCTAAATGGATTCAGTATCGCTGTCTGTCTAAAAATGACGATGAACTTTTAAAAGATATTCATGCGATTGCAGAGATCTGTGACGATTGGGGTGCCACCCTAATCGTTACGGATCATATCCATTTAAATGGTCAGGCCGACATTCAGGGTTTTCATATCGAAGATTTTGATGCCAACTTTATCCAGCTGAGGGCACAACTTGGAGAAGCTCTTACTATCGGCGGCTCTGCCACCAATTTGCAGGGGCTGATCCGCTTAGCAGAAGAAGGTGCGGACTACGCGGGCTTTGGCCCGTTTTATACCACAACCACAAAACCGAACAACGCCCCTTTATTGGGCATTGAGGGTTATCAAAAAGCGATAGCAGAATTACAGCGTATGCATATCGAGCTGCCCGTGCTGGCCGTGGGCGGGGTCACCCTTAGCGATATAGACCCATTAATGCTTACCGGCATCTTCGGAATAGCCGCCTCTTCGGCCATCAACCAGGCCGAGGAAGGCTGGGAGAAGACGCTGACGGGCATTCCCAATGAGATTTTCGAATTCTGGAAGCGCCAGCTCCAGCCGCGCGGCTATCACCTCCGCTGTGAGACCATCAATTATCCCGGCGGTATGCCGGGCGAT
>CBFGNP010000442.1:0-4515 GCA_965650095.1 uncultured Pedobacter sp.
TTTTTTTAAGAGTGTGCAAATATCAATAAAATATTTGTAATCGTCAAGGGGTGGCCAAAATATTTTTAATTTATTTCCAGGCAATTGACAGATCTAACAGCTGCGCCGGTTTAAATGATCAGTTGCCAGTGCCTATAACATGCGTTTTATCCTAATAATGCACTAAAAAGTGTCTTATCCGTTTATGCTTTTCAGTATCGGACACCCTATGTAGGTATAGTAGGGTAAAACAAGGCAAAATACAGTACTCGGGCTTAGGACAAACAGGTCCCAAACTGGTGGCTCATAGGTGCCTGCCAGGTACGTGGAGGGTGTAAAACACTTATCAGGTAGGTTGCAGCTGCCTATGAGGCAGGCCTTAGGTGACTAGCAAGTATAACGCTTAGTGCTGGTCTTTGCTTCAAATCACTCAGAAAATTTTAGAAGTTCTAGTAAAAAAATAAAAATAATTTCAATTTATATTCTTACCTTTTATGCTCGTAAACGCGCCTTTTTCTTAAAATATTGATTTTCAGGCTAACGATGCTTAAGCACACCGGATGATGGTGGTTGATGGAGCCTTAAAATTGCTTATTTTTGCAGCAGATACGAAAGAAAGAATTTAAATTAACGCAAACAATTTGGATCAGATAAAATTAGATACCCGCCAATTAGTCGCCGAAGCCCTGTCACACATGCGTCAGGGAGCGGTAAATAGCCTCCCTGTTTATAATGATGGTCATTTTATAGGGAAAATCAGGTATTCAGACCTGATGGCTTTTCTTGAGCATGAAGAAAGTACAGGCAATTTGTACAGTTACAAGCTAAATTTTGAAATTGGAGTTGCACTCGTTTCCATAAAGCAAATGAAAGCGGAAGCTCACCAAGCTCCAGTGCAACGTGGTTTTACGACACGACTGTTTGTGGACTTAAGTTCAGTTGCTGCCATCGGACTGGTGTTACTCGGTTTGACCGTGTTATTTTTCAAGCAGTCCAGCCCTGTTAATGCAACCCAGAAACAAGCTGTTATACCCGGTTTAAATAAAGTAGTGCTGGCACTGGCAAATGGTGAGGGCATAAACTTAAACCATGCAAAAGAAGGGATTTTAGTTTCTGATAAAGGGATCAGTTATAATGATGGAACGGAGGTGGATACTCAAAATTTTGGAGAGCCTTCCGTAAACATTCCTACTCGTCAAAATCTGATGACCGTCTACACTTCAAACGGAGGCACCTACCAGCTGACATTGCCTGATGGAACTAAAGTTTGGCTTAATTCGGCCAGCAGTTTGAAGTTTTCATCCACTTTTTCCACTGCTGCCCAACGCAGGGTGGAATTAACCGGGGAAGCTTATTTCGAAGTAGCCAAAGTAACGATTAAGAATAGTGGGGCCAGCAATAAGAAGTACAAGGTGCCATTTATTGTAGCAAGTGCCGGACAGGAAATCGAGGTTTTAGGTACTCATTTTAATGTGAATGCATATGGACATGATGGGGTAGTAAAGACAACCCTTCTTGAGGGAAGTGTACGCGTGAGGCCGCTACTTAAAAAAGAAAGGTTACTCGCGGGACTGGACCCTTCATCTCTGGATCCTCTTGAAGTTGAAGGTAACAAAAAAACTGCTCTACCTGATGTGACGCTAAAACCAAATCAGGTAGCTACTTTTACGGGTACGGAGATCGCTGTAAAAACGGTAGAAGCTGAAGAAGCTATTGCATGGAAAAATGGTGAATACATCTACCGCAATGTTTCTCTGAAAGAAGTCATGCGCACGGTTAGCCGTTGGTATGATGTGGAAGTAGTTTATCAGTATAAGCACAATAATAATGCCCTTTTAGGAGGTGTTATTTCCAGAAATGCCAAAATTTCGGAAGTATTAAAAGTACTGGAAGTAACTGCAAATGTACACTTTAAAACAAAGGGTAGGAGGATTACCGTAATTGAATAATGCGTTTAAGAGAGGGGGCTCTAATTTTTATACTACTTCTGTCGACAATTGTTTCACAAGCCCAGAAGTTGAATTACGTAAAGAAAAATGTATCACTGCCAAAGCTGTTCAGAGAGATAAGAAAGCAGACTGGCGTAAGCGTGGTCTGGAATGAAGTCGATTTCAATGCCAATCAATTCATAGACGCTGATTTCAGAAATACTGAACTTGAGAAGGTAATGGATGAGGTTTCGGCTAAGCTTCCACTTAGCTATACCCTTTTTGGTAAAACAATCGTTGTAAAGGACAGAAAGCTTATTGCAGCGGCACCTTCAGTGCAAGACAAAAAAGCAAAAGTTGAAGAGCAGCCGAGGGATACCCTGCCTAAAAATGGGTTCCTATTGGATCAGGTAGAAATTGTAAGTACGGGTTATCAGCGAATTCCCAGAGAAAGAGCAGCAGGAAGTTTTGTGCTGGTTGACAGTATTCAACTAAATCGAAAAGTAAGTCCAGACATCCTGTCAAGACTGGAGGGCATAACCAGTGGCTTGTTGTTCAATAAGAATACATTGAGTACCGGATTTGGAAATCTTGACTTATCTATTCGTGGCAGAAGCACCATTAATGCCAACGACCAGCCTCTGATCATTTTGGATAATTTCCCCTTCAATGGTGATTTTAATTCCATTAATCCCAATGATATCGCTAATGTTGCCATCTTGAAGGATGCGGCAGCAGCGTCTATATGGGGTGTAAGGGCTGGTAATGGCGTCATCGTGATCACCACCAGGAAAGGAAAGTACAGTCAGCCTCTGGCCTTGAGCTTCAATAGTAATGTTACGTTTTCCGGTAAGCCTGACGTCTTCTATAGTCCGAATTATTTATCTTCATCAGATTTCATTGATATAGAAACCTTTTTGTTTAACCAGGGGAAATATGATGCTGACTTGCTGGACAAAACTAAGTATCCGGTTATTTCTCCTGTGGTGAGAATTTTAGACAGACAGCGAAACGGACAATCCCCGGAGCTCACTGAAGCGCAGCTCAATGCCCTGCGCGGAAATGACATCAGGAACGAAGAGCTTAAATATTTATATAGAAATCAGATCGCTCAGCAATATTTTCTGAACATCAGCAAAGGCACGAATAAGTCCAACCATTATCTTTCTGCCGGGTATGACCGCTCTCTTTTGAACCTGGTTAACAATGAAGACAACCGGATCACTTTAAATACGCAGCATTCCATAAAACTATTGAAAAACCTGGAGTTAAACACTGGATTGTCTTATGTCAGCGCAACCGGGAAGATGGACAGTACAGTCACGAATACATTACGTCCAAATGCTAAGCCCTATTACCAGTTTAAAGACGCCGATGGTAAAGCTACTGTATTTGAAATGTACAGTAAGGATTTTAATGCGCAAGCACTAACAAAGGGTTTCCTTGACTGGTCTTTCGTTCCACTGGATGAGTTAAATCAGCCTCCTGCAGATTTGAAGGGAAATGATTTGCGTTTAAATGGAGGACTAAAATATAGTTTAATCCCCGGATTAAGTGCAGAACTGAAATACCAGTACCAGCGGATCAGCAATAGATCCGAACTTATCAGCGGACTTGACGCTAATTTGACCAGGACCATTATTAATCAATACTCGGTTCTGAATGCTGGTGAGGTTGTTGGTCGCCCCGTTCCGTTAGGAGCCATTCGGAACTTAGCAGTGAGGGAGGCAGTATCGAAAAATTTCCGGGGCCAGCTCAATTACCAAAAAGACTGGAAAAGACACAGTGTGTCTGCAATCGCCGGCTATGAATTTGGTGAATTGGAGAGCCAGGCCAATCAATATGTTTATTACGGTTACGATCCGAAGACGGGGCATTCGGCAACTGTTGACACGACAACTACATTTACGCTAAATCCAAGTGGGGCATCAGGGAAGATCGATTCTCATAGCGAGATTTTTGGAAAATTGGATAGGATCCGTTCGGTATTTGCAAATGTCGGTTATACCTACAATGGAAAATATACTTTGTCAGGCAGTGCCAGGGTAGACGGTTCCAATTATTTTGGGGTAAAAACGAATCAGAAGAATGTACCCCTATGGTCATCCGGGATTTTATGGCATTTGGATCGGGAGGGCTTTTACAAGTTAAATTGGTTGCCGGTTTTAAAATTACGGGCGACTTATGGCTATAATGGAAATCTGGACAAGAGCAATACTGGAATAACCACATTTAAATATGTTGGATCAAGTGTTCTAACTGGTCTCCCAAATGCAAGTATAATTAATATTGGTAATCCGGAATTGAAATGGGAGAAAATAGGAATTGCTAATTTTGGATTAGATTTTGGCAGTAAAGGTCAGGTGATTGCAGGCCGGTTGGAATACTATTTTAAAAATGGAACGGATATGTTAGGTGATAAAGCTTTTGCTTCAAGCACCGGAATAAAATTTTTGCGTGGAAATTACTCCGAAATGAAAAGCAGTGGGGTAGATTTTTTCATCACCACGCAGAACCTGAAGGGTTCATTTAAATGGCGAACCAACTTCCTGTATTCAACAGTAGCCGATAAAGTTACCAAATATGATTATTCGCAACCAGACAATGT
>CBFGNP010000443.1:0-4510 GCA_965650095.1 uncultured Pedobacter sp.
TGAATTACGCAGATAACCTCGTCCATAGATATCGCCAATACTGCCGCCAGGAATGGCCATCAGGGAAACACCGGAAGATCCCATTGCATACAATTCCAGGTTTTCTACACCTTCTCTAAGGTAAACGACCTTCCCTCTGTTGATCGCAGCGTTGATCGTCGTCCGCCATGAAAAGTCCTTTTTGGTAATCACCTTTCCCCAGGCCTGCAATTCCAATCCCTTGTTGCGAACTAAGCCCGCATTCATTATGTAGTTGTAATAGCCACTTGCCCGCTCTACAGGAACCTTTAAGATCTGGTCGTAGGTGTTAGTCAGGTAAGCTGAAAAATCTATCCCAATCTTATTTTTGAAAAAGCGTGCTTCCAGACCGGCTTCATAACTCTTTGTCCTTTCAGGTTTTAAATCCGAATTGTTGAGGATAGTCGGATTCGTAACACTTGAAGGAAAATTGCTTGATGCATAATATTTTTCTATCCGGTAGGGCTGGGTATCATTTCCAACCTCCGCATAAGAAAATCTGGCTTTGAGGTAGGAAAGCGCATTGCTGCGTAAATGTAGCATATCCGACACCACAAGACTTAAGTTTGCTGATGGGTAGAAATAAGAATTGTTAGCGGCAGAGAATACACTGGACCAGTCGTTCCTGGCAGTAAGCTCTAAAAACAGATAGTCCTTAAAAGAGAAATTGGCAAAGCCATAAACACTGTTAACGGCCTTTTCTTCTTTATATCCTACCATAACAGGTCTGTCGATTCCATTGGTAAGTGTGTAAACACCTGGAATCAGCAGCTTTTTTATGCTCCCTATTGTTCTGTTGTACATGGAATGCATGCGGTTGCCGCCGACAGCAGCACTCATGCTAAAGTCTTTATTGAGTTTTTTCTTATAGTTCAGGAGGAAATCGGAGTTTTGCTCATAACGGATCACATTTTGCTCTTTATAAAACCCGTTGGTGTAGTGATGTGCACTCATCGGCTGCCTGTTTGAGCTGATGTCATCGTACATATCGATAGCCGTTTTCGCGGTAAAAGTAAGGTCCTTCGTGATGTTGTAATTGAAGTTGATATTTCCGAAAACGCCGTTTCTATTCATCGGGTTCAGCTCCTCATATAGGGCAAAATAGGGATTATCAGGTACAGAGCTGAATGGCCTGTTTTGTTTGTCGTCCTCCGTTGCCCAGTAATCGCGGAACCAGTTCAAATCGACATTGGCGTTGGTAAACATCAGAAAATAGGATGCGGTCTGGTTGCTGTAACCGGTGCTTGGCAGGTTATCTGATGATTTGTTATAATAGTTGATCTTGGTAGAGATCTGCATTTTCTCACTGATCTTCTGCGTTAAAGAGAAATTCACATTTGTTCGCTGGTAACCGGTATTTTCCAGGATATACTTATTAAACGTATTGTTAACAGATACCCTGGCCGTAGTTGCGCTGTTTCCCCCCTCAATAGAGACCGAGTTATTAGTGGTCAGCCCCATGCGGAACAGACCTTCCCTGTTATCCCGGTAAGCGACCCAGGGTAGCCTTTCCTTACTCTGTGTTTTGGTCAGGGGATCGTACTGAAAGTATTTTACACCCGTATTTAACTTTGGCCCCCAGCCAGAACTCGTCCCGGAAGTACTACCCCCATCTTCAGAAGTGCCATAGGAATAATAGTTTGCATCAGATCCGGCGCCCTGCCCGTATTCGTATTGATAATCCGGAAAATTATATACCTGATCAAGCGAGGTATTCGAGTTTACAGTAATGCCCAGGCCCTTGCGCGCACCACCAGATTTAGTGGTAACAATGATTGCGCCGTTGGCTCCTCTGGATCCGTATAGCGCGGTTGCACCGGGACCTTTCAGGACTGTGATACTCGCAATATCATCCGGACTAAGATCTGTCACGGCAGTACCGAAATCGAGTGATGGCTCTGCGGAGGAGTAAGCACTGCCCCCGTTTCCGCTAATCTGATTGCTTACGGGCACCCCGTCAATGACGATCAGTGCACCACTATTGCCCAGCTGAAGGGATTTGTCGCCCCGCAAGATAATGTCGGAAGAACCCATAGGGCCATCGGCCTTCTGGATATTTAGTCCCGCAACCTTACCTTCGAGTGCATTTAGCCAGTTGCTTGTCGGCGCATCAGATACCGTCGATCCATCCAGCTTCTGTGCCGAATAACCCAGAGACTTTTCATCCCGTTTGATGCCGAGTGCCGTTACCATCACTTCTTTAAGATCTTTTGAATCGGGCAGCAGCCGTACATTCACCAGTTGTGACTTATCTACCGTAACCTTTACATTGCTTATCCGTTGGCTGGCATAAGAAATGAAGGAAACCTCTACCGTATACACTCCGGGTGCAACGGTGATCGAGTAAACTCCTTTTGCATCGGTCATGGCCGCCTGCTTGGTTTCGATGACCTTAACACTGGCACCAATTAGGGGCTGCCCGTTTTCATCGCTGATGATCCCCGTAATTTTCCCAGCTGCAACATTCCGCTGGCCGGACTGGTCAAGATCTTTAATAATGATGGTTTTCTCTTCAATCACATAACTAAGCGACTGCCCCATAAGGCTTTGTTGCATCACCATTTCCAGGGGTGTATTGTTGAAGTCGACATCGACGGTCCTGGTATTACTGATCTTTTTGAGCGTCCATAAAACGTTATATCCGGTCTGCTTCCTGATCTCTTTAAAAACCTGATCAAGTGTAGCCCCTTTTTGTTTCAGGGTTACGGTTTGGGCCAGGCCGGCCGCACCGGCCTGCATGATTGCAACAATCATTAGTAAAGTACTGAGCTTCATAATCAGCAATAGTTTAGTCATGTAGCCCGGAGGCTTACCTAGAATCCTTGTAGAAATTTTATACATTTGGTTGTTTGGTTGGTTAAATACTTTGTTGTTGGCACACAATATCAAACAGATAGCCACTAAACTTTCAAGGGCTCCGACTGCAATCGGGGCTCTTTTATTTAGAAAATTATCCAATTTTAGGGGCTGGCTAAGGATCGTCTTTATAATTCTTCATTTGGTTTAACTTGCTCGTTTAATATTATTGTTACGGGGCTACGGTAATTACCTTTCCTTGCAGTTTAAAATGCACATCTCCTGTCAGCTCCATCATTCTAAGCACTTTAGATACCTTATCGAATCGGGAGACCGTACCTCCGAAAATCAGCTCTTTTACTTCATCGTTGCTATATTTCACTTCAACCCCGTACCACTTCGAAACTTTTCGCATTACGCTCTCGAGGCGCTCGTTATCAAACATAAACAGTCCGTTTTTCCAGGCGACAGCGGTTTCTACATCTGTTTTCATGATTTGTAAATCATTCGATGTAACTACCGACTGCTGGCCTGGCTTTAAGAACGCACCATTTACTTTGACACTTCCTTCCAGCAAAGTGGTTTTGACGGCCGATTCATCGGGATAAGCATTGATATTAAAGTGCGTTCCCAATACTTCGACTTCCTGTTTGTCGGAGAGCACCCTGAAAGGGTGCTTTTTGTCCTTCGCTACTTCAAAATAAGCTTCCCCGCTTAACTCCACTTTTCTGAATTCCTGTTTTGCAAAACTTGCGGGGAACTTTAAGGAAGAAACCGCATTGAGCCAGACCTTTGTTCCGTCGGGAAGGTCAACCTGGTACTGTCCCCCTTCAGGTGTTTGAATGGTGTTGTACTGTGCTGTGACAGGTTCCGGGGAGTTGCCGGTAACTTTATAAACCAATCGTCCACCTGATTCCTTTACAACAGTAATTCCTGTCTGCTGGGTAACCGTACCGTCAGGGGCATCTGTTAAGGAAATTCGTTTGCCGTCGGCTAAAATTAACACCGCTCTGTGACCTCCCGGCACAAGATCCGCAGACTTTGTTACAGGTATACCTGAACCGGAGAAATTACTTTTATAAAAGAAAAAACCGGCAGACAAGGTAAGGAAGATCATAGCCGCAACAGATAAGTTTGACAGGCGGAAACGTGTCCGTTGCGAACGATGTGGCATACTTTGCCAGACCATATCCAGATCGGCCTTCTTTTCTTCATCTGTTAAGTCTGGAGCTGCGGCATTTTCAAACCCGAGATACCAGCTTTCAAGGATTTCAAGCTCCGCATCAGTACAGGCGTTCGCCCTATATCGCTCCAATAAATCTTTAATCTCGTCTTTATTCATAAACCGGTCAAAGCAATATGCTTTACTGATGACTAAGACAGGGAGCTACAGGCGAGGGGTTAGATGAATCTTAAAAAAATAAAAAAAAACTGAATATGCCCAGTTTCAGGCGGAGGGTCTTTAAGGCGTTCTTCATCTGCCGTTTTACCGTTTCTTCGGAAATCTCCATTTTACAGGCAATTTCACGGTGACTAAGGTACTCTTTGCGGCTAAGCAGAAATAGCGCTTTCATTTTTGGAGGCAGGGATGCGATCTCCTGTTCTATTAAGACGGCCAGCTGTTTCTCCCTGATCAGGTGATCGGTTACAAAACTGCCCTGACTGGCATACGTCTCCAGGGAATCCACATATTTAT